>DMYZ01000277.1 GCA_003483565.1 Prevotella sp. | reverse complement strand
GTACATTTGTTTAAGGAAATGTTATATCTTTGTGTATTAGTAATTTGAGAATATTGGATATGAATAATAAATGTTTAAATCGAATAAAGGTTGTTTTGGCTGAAAAAGACAGAAACAATAAATGGCTGGCCGGACAATTAGGTAAAGATCCGGCGACAATATCGAAATGGGTGACAAATACTACTCAGCCAAATTTGGAGATTCTTATCCGAATAGCTAAAGTTTTGGGGGTTGACCTGAACCAGCTTGTAAGGATGGATGAAGAACAATGAAAAATAGATAAAGAATTAATATGAAACAGAATAGCTTTATTACTAACCAAGAGAAACTTCTTTCTGATATCATTACAGGTATATTGCCCAAAAGTGTATCCGTAGATATTCTGGTTGGTTATTTCTATTTTTCTGGTTATGCTCTTCTTGCAAAGAAGATGACCGATAAGAAAATTCGTATCCTTGTAGGACTTGATATTGATAGTCAGATCTCTAAATATATTCATGAAGTTGATTCTTTTATCAGGAAGCCTATGACTCGTGGACAAATTCGAGAGGATTATTATCACCAACTTGTTAAACTGTTCAATGATAGTGATTTTCTTGATAGTGCCGATAAATTACAATCATTCAAACTGTTTTATGAAAAAATCAAAAATGGGACGCTTGAGATTCGGAAAACAGAAGAGCCTTGTCATGCCAAGATGTATCTTTTCGAATATTCAGACATGGTGAATGAAGGTGGAGAAGAGCCCGGTTCTGTTATTACGGGTTCTAGTAATCTTTCTTATCAGGGTCTTGCAGGTAGAGTGGAAATTAATGCTAGATTTACGGATAAAACTTATTATCATGATGGCAAGAAAATATTTAACGAACTGTGGGATAAATCTGTAGAAATTGCTAATAAAGAAAAAATAGATAATTTCAATACAAAGGTAATCAAAAGAATATGGTATGATAAGTTATATTCTCCATATCTGCTTTATATCCGTGTTCTTTATGAGTATTTTAATATCCCCACCAAAGAAAATGTACTGACTCCTTATGACATTACGGATGGCAAGTATTCTAATTTGAAATATCAAACAGATGCAGTCTTATTAACATTGAATGCGATAGAAAGGCATAATGGAGCGATTGTTGCCGATGTAGTTGGACTAGGCAAGAGTATTATTGCTTCTACTGTAGCTCGTAATTTACATCTTCGTACTATCGTGATATGTCCCCCTCACTTGTTAAGCCAGTGGGAAATGTATAGAGATGAGTTTGGTTTTACGGCAGCAGTTTATAGTAGTGGGCAAATAGAACGTGCATTGAAACACTATCAGGAAATAGTAAAACCAGACGAAAAATATCTGATTATTGTGGATGAAGCACATCGTTACAGGAATGAATACACCCAGGATTATGGCAATCTGCATAATCTTTGCAGTGGCAATAAGGTGTTGCTGCTTACGGCAACGCCTTTTAACAATAAACCGGATGATATTTATTCGATGCTTAAACTTTTTCAGATTCCGACCAAGTCCACATTGAAGACGGTTGAAAATCTTGGCGTGTCGTTTCGCAACCTTATTGCTACTTATAAACAACTGATCAAAGATCAGCGGGAAGGAAAAGTAAGTGATGAAGTAGTAGAGAAAGAAGCTGGCTATATTGCACGAAACATTCGTTCGATTATTAGTCCTCTGGTTGTAAGACGCTCTCGGATAGACCTGCAGCAAATTCCACAATATGCAAAGGATTTGAAAAAGCAGAAAATACATATGGTGGTACCCAATGATCCGGTAGAGTTGGAATATGATCTAAGTAAATTGAAAGATCTTTATCTGAAAACACTTGACCGTATAGATAGTTCTGACAATAAAAAGGATATTATTTATCGTTTTAAGGCTGCTCGATATTCCCCTGTACTATATGTTCCGGATGATAAAAAAAAGGCTCTTAAAGATGAACTGGAAAAGAAAACGGGCGTAAGTTATGGTCTTTTAGTCGGAAGACAGGCTAATGTCTCCAAGTTTATGCGCCGTTTGTTGGTAAGGCGTTTTGAAAGTTCAGTGGCAGCATTTCAAAAGTCGCTTGATTTTATGATCAAGTCGAGTGAGAATATTCTTAATTGGGTAGAGAAAACACATAAGATTCCTGTTTATAAAAAGGGGAATATTCCTATCGTAGAAGATTTTTATTCCTCTACAGAGGATGGAATGACTGAGATAGAGGAAGCTTTTGAAAAATATACCAAACGTGGTTTCTTTGAAATTGACATGAAATACATCAACGGACATTTCATTGAAGATGTCAAGGCTGATATTAGTCTGTTGAAGGATATTCAAAAACAGTGGTTTGGTGAACAGAATCGAATTACTTTCGATCCTAAATTAGATTCATTTAAGAATATCCTTCATGAAAAGATGCGTACAGATCCGAAACGTAAGTTGATTGTCTTTACAGAGTTTGCCGATACTGCAGATTATATCGGTAAGCAGTTGGCTAAGGATGGCTTACCTGTACTCAAATACACTTCTGCGGATGCTTCAGCGACAAATAAAGACAGTATACGCTATAATTTCGATGCGGGCGTAAAACCAGAATTACAGCATAATGATTATCATATCTTGGTAGCAACTGATGCTATTTCAGAAGGCTATAACCTGCATCGTGCGGGTGCCATATTTAATTATGACATACCTTACAATCCCACTCGTGTCATTCAGCGTATTGGACGTATCAATCGCATCAATAAGAAAATGTTCAATGAACTCTATATCTATAATTATTTTCCGACAGATGTGGGTGAAAGTGAAACACGTACAAAGGAGATCTCAACTTTGAAGATGGCCATGATTCATGCGATAATGGGTGAAGACACCAAGGCTCTAACGAAAGACGAACAGGTGCAGGCTTTTTTTAAAGAACGTTATCGCAGGGAAATAGAAAAAAGCGAGGTGGCATCGTGGGACAGTCCTTATCGCAAATTGTTGGACGAACTCAAAGGGACGGAGGCTTACAGGCAGGCCCTCGAAATTCCTCATCGTGCAAGGACTGGCCGTCAGATTAGCAAACCTCAAAGTGGTGTACTCTTGTTTGGTAAAAAGGGCAACGACTTTGTTTTTAAGATAAGTAATGGAGAGAATACTCCCGTTCAATTACCAGCTGAACAGGCTTTGGCTCTTTTTGAGGCTAAAACGGATGAAGAACCGGTGGCTCTTTCAGAGCAGTTTGATAAGACTTATCAGCGAGTCAAGGCGTCTTTGTTTACTTCCAAAGTAAACAATAAGAATGACAAAGAATTACAGGAAGCATTCAGTAAGTTGAAAGTGATTGCCAGAAGCGGTGTGTTAGACAAGGACTATATGCATGATTTACTAAATGTGACTATGAAAGATGGGCTTTCCGGTTATGAACTTCGTTTTATAAATCAGTTGAAACCGAAGGACTATGTATCATTGCCATATCAGATTGAGCAGGATTATCTTGATCGTATTGTCAAAGTATGCAATGATGTAGATGAGGGAGAGGAAACTTTAATATTGTCAGAAGAAATTACTAATTGATTATGGAGTTCAATAAATCATACAATAGAGCCGAATTACTATCTTTCTTGAGAACGAAATTTCTTCCGGAGGATTTTGTACAGGAGGAAAGTGTAGTGGAATTTGCCACTCAAACTAAATATTCAACTCGTGCAACTAGGTTGGGTAGTTGCGCATCACTCGACCTGGTAGTGTACGAGATCCGGCACCGTTCTCGCTACGATGCCCGTGTCGGAATGTCGAAAGAAGCGTTCCGACTTTTGGCAGAAGAATATGAGGATCGTGCTTTGGTTTTTTTCGTGCCAGAGGACAGTCAGGACAACTACCGGTTATCACTTATAGAGATAACGCTGGAGGTTGACAATAATTCTGCAAAAATTAACCGTAAATATTCCAATCCTCATCGCTATTCCTATTATTTGGGAAAAGGAATCGCTTATCACACGCCAAATGAATATTTGAATGAGAAAGGCAGGGTCTTGGATATTGATGACTTGCATAACCGTTTCTCCGTAGATGTACTTACGAAAGCGTTCTATCAAGAATTGAGTGATTGGTACGCCTGGGCTATCAAGATTGTTAAATTTCCTAATGATCTCAAAACTTTGGAAGATAATCAGAAATATAACTCTGAGGCGATGATACGCCTTATCACTCGACTTATTTTTGTCTGGTTCTTGAAGCAACGCCATCTTGTGCCCGATGAATTTTTTGATGAGCAGTACATAGCAAATAATCTTATAAAAGATTTTACTCCTCATGATGTCGTAGATCTTTTCGGCAAGTCATATGATAGCAAATACTATAAGGGCGTTTTGCAAAATCTTTTTTTTGCCATGCTCAATAGTCCGATTACACCTGAGGGTAAAAATACTATATCTGAGCGACGTTTCCGTAAGGGACGGGGAGATTATGATAACAATAAACTGATGCGTCATGAAGACCTGTTCATTTATCCTGATAAGTTTGTGGAATTGGCAAACAAGTATGTTCCTTTCCTTAACGGAGGGCTTTTTGATTGTCTTGACAATAAAGACAAGGGCATCTATGTTGATGCATTTACAGACAGAAAGGAAATTTCCGATCAACTGGTGATTCCTGATTTTTTGTTTTTCGGTGAAGAAGCAGGTAAGGGTATTGACCTTTCAGAATGGTATGGCGACAAGAAGAAAAAGAAAGTCAGTGCTCGTGGTATCATTGATATTCTGAAACGTTATAACTTCACGGTAGAAGAGAATACTCCCTTCGACCAAGAGGTATCGCTCGACCCGGAGCTTTTGGGAAAGGTTTTCGAAAATTTGTTGGCGGCCTATAATCCAGAGACGCAGACAACAGCCCGCAAGCAAACGGGTTCTTTCTATACGCCACGTGAGATAGTGCAGTATATGGTAGACGAAAGTTTGATTGCTCATCTCAAGAGAACGGTAGGTGAGAATATTGAAAGTGAGTATCGTAAGTTACTACAGTACACTGATGAAGAATTGAAACTCACCGATGATCAAAAGAAGCAAATCGTAATTTCACTTTATAACTGTAAGATTCTTGACCCTGCTTGTGGTTCTGGAGCATTTCCGATGGGTATGCTCCAGCAGATGGTTCATATTTTGAACCGCATTGATCCGAATAATGTACAGTGGAAAGAAATGATGCGTAATAATGCCATTAGTGATACATCAGAGGCTTATCGAACAGCTTCTAATGAAGAGCGTGCGGAGATTATAGCTGATATCGAGCGTAGCTTTGATGAGAGCATCAACCGTCCGGATTATGCCCGCAAACTCTACCTCATAGAAAATTGTATCTATGGTGTGGACATACAACCCATTGCAATTCAAATCAGTAAACTTCGCTTTTTTATTTCTTTGGTCGTGGACCAAATTACAAATACTAATGCTGCAGATAATTTCGGTATTCGTCCGTTGCCTAATCTAGAGGCTAAGTTCGTGGCGGCAAATACATTGATAGGATTGGAAAAAAAAGAGGCAAACTTGTTTGATTCTCCTGTTATTAAGCAAAAAGAAATAGAGATGAAAGATGCTAAGCATCGTATCTTCAGTGCCAAGACGGTTCGTACCAAACGTAAATACAAGGAGCGTGTTGCCTTGCTTCGCAAAGAAATGGCCGACTTACTGGAAGAAAATAGTGCTGTAGGAAATCTTGAAGCCCAGCAATTGCGTGAATATGATATGTTTGATCAAAACTCTTCTTCGTCATTCTTTGACCCAGAATGGATGTTTGATGTAAAAGGTGGATTTGATATAATTATTGCAAATCCACCATATATTAATGCAAATGATTTAAAGAAAAGTCTTGGTTTAAGAAAATATAAATGTCTAAAATCATTATTTAATACAGCAAAAGGAACTGTTGATTTTTATGTATACTTTTTTGAGAAGGGAATTTGTTTATTAAAGCCGCAAGGGGTTCTTACATATATAACTCCTAATAAATATTTATCAGCGAACTATGGGAAAGCTTTACGTTTGTACTTCTATAATAATACACAAATTTTATATCTATTAGATGTGTCTAGACAAAATATATTTGATGCCTCAATATACCCAGTTATATTATCTTTAATAAAACAGCCAGGAAAGAGCGAGTATGTTTTTTCGGCAATTGACAAGTTTAGGATTAAAAGATATTTTTCTTCTCAACAACTAATAGCTCTCCCGAATATGATTTGGGGATTTCTTCTCAGTTCAAAATATAGAATAACTAAAAAAGTTATAGATAAATGTGAACCAATAACAAATGTATGTAAAATAAATGCAACATCGACTGCTTCTGAAGCAGATTCTTTTCATGATTTGATATCAGAGAATGGTAAGGGATTGAAATTGGTTAACACAGGAACTATTGATCCTTTTGTTTCATTATGGGGAGAAAGGCAACTAATAGATAAAGGTTGTAAGTACATGTATCCTTTTTTGCCTAATGATAAGAGTGCTTTAGGTGACCATAGATATTTTATGTATAATGCTCCGAAAATAATAATAGCTAAGATGTCGTTAATGTTTGAAGCTTTCTTTGATGAAAAAGGTAAATATGCATCAATCAACACTAATTGTATGCATACTATTAGTATTCGTCCGTTAACATTACTTGGCTGGTTGCATTCAAAAATGTTTCATTATTTATATGAATGCTTTTTTGAAGGCCTAAAAATGTCTGGTGGATATTTGCCGTTTACAGCTCCTTATTTATCTTGTATGTGTATTCCTCATAGAATAGATGATGACGATGACATCTTTAATGTTGTTGAGGCAATTATAAATGGAAAGATGGAAAAGAAGATGGAGCTGGATAAGTTATGCTATCAAAAAGTTGACTTGACCTATGACGAAGTTCTTATCGTTGACCGAGAAACACCGATAAGGAGAGAAGAATATGAAAATAATAAAGTATAACATGGAAGATAATTTAATCAATATTGATTCCTTGTTAAAACAAGGAACAGAAATTCTAGATGGAATTAGTCTTGTTTCTTTGGCACCTGGTACTATTTATCAATCTTATTCTGTTTATCGACTTCCTGATGAAGCAAAGTATGAATGTTGGAAGAATGTTGTAATACGATTCCTTTCAGCAAACTATTTCAATGATGTTTCTATTGTTGATTTCAGAAAAGCTATGGATGATTTTGAAAAGAAACATTATTCTCCAACAGAGATGAGGAAAATGTTAGGCGTGTTGGAAGCGTATAAAATCTTACCAAATAGTATTGCTGTATCTTCAAAGGTATCAGATAAAGCCTCAGTTGTGATAAATAATACGAATAGCCAAACACAAAATCAATCTCAAAATGTTGATGTCATTATAAAATCTTTGGAGGATACGTTAACTGTATCTCAAATTAAAGAACTTAAACGGATTATTGAAGAAGTCCACGGTGATAATGAAAAGGCTAAGCCGAAATTATTTGATAAGATCAAATCTTTTGGGGAGAATTTAGCTCCAAGTATTGTGGCTAATTTCCTAACGAATCCATCCGTTTGGTCTGCATTATCTAATAGGTGGTAGTGCAGTAAGATTACAAGAATTCGATTATGATATAAATAAAATTCTGAAATAAAGAATAACACATATGTCACGATTAAGCGATTTATACAAGGCAATGGAAACCTTGCGGAAAGAGGGATTATCCCTGAATGAGGATTTGGAACATCAAGTAACAGAGTTGGAAGAGAATATTATTAAGAAGGAAATCCTTCCAACAGTAATAGAAACTATAGCGCCAGCATTGAAGCAGGTGCAACGTGAACTTGTACTAGTTGTGGAATACAAGCCTGGAATGCCTATTAGCGTGGCTTTGAGTCGCAAGACAAATATTACAGAATTACTTGATGCAAAGGTATTGGAAATGGATCCACAGGTAGAACATCGTATAGGTAGTAAGCGGATGAAACCTGTAGAACGAAAGAATGGAAAGACGATCCTTCGTGTTACATTCCCGGATGGAACTGTGGTTGAAGAAAAAAAGGCAAAAGTGACATTCGCTAATGTTATTTGCCGTATCGGATTAATGAGAGTTCGTTCACTAGATATAACCTTCTGTGGTGTACCAATTGTATCAAATACTATTGATAGCAAATATGGGAATGCACAGATTGCTGTTGAAAATGGTCTTTATGTAATGACGCATAGCAGTACTCATGATAAGAAGAAACAACTTGACCGAATTTCTGATGAGTTAAACATCGGTCTGAAAGTTGAGGAAATATAAGTGGAATGAAAACATTGAGTAAATAGGGATCAACCAGTAAATATAAAAAAACAAGGACTTTTCTTTGTGATATAGAATTTTTGCTATCAATGTAGATAGGTGGTTTATTATCTTTTAGAAAGTGTTATTATGGATAAGAAAGAATATCATAAAAACATTGCACTTCAATGTGCTACGTGTGGAGCCGAATATGCTTTTTCTACGGACAAAGATACAGGTGTAGTTACTTGTTTAAGATGTAATAGAGTATATTATGGAGGTTATAATGAAATTGTAAAGCTAAATCAAAAGCGTATTTACGATGAAGCACAACAGCTTGTGTCAGAAGTGAAGACGGATGTAAAAAAAGAGTTAATAAATATATTTAAGAAAACGGGTATTAATATTAAATAGTTATGAGTTTTTCGGAGTGGGTGTCATTAGGTAGTTTTATAGTTGCTATGGTAGCTTTAATCAAGTCTTTCCTTTCTGGTAGAAAAGTCAAGTCTATAGATTTGCTTTTAAAGCAAAAAGAGTTGGAAAAATCCCAAAAGGCTGATGTGGAATCTCAAAAAGCAGATGTAGAAGTCAATATTGTTGAGACTTCGAGAGGACAAGCTAATAAATTGCGTTTTTATAATAAAGGAATGTCAGAAGCAAGGAATATTAGTTTTGAAATAAAACCAAAGGAGATGAATGGTAATATTCAATTAAATATATCAGATGACTATTTTCCATTCCCCAAATTGTTACCTCAACAAAATTTCGATATTCCTTATTTAAAATTGTCAGGATGTCTACCACATCAAACAATTGAAATTATATGGGATGATAATTTTACACAACACAGATCAAAAGTAATGGTTGTAGATATGTAATTTGAAATAGAAAAATTAGATATAATTTCTTTAGGTTATATTTGAGCATATATATGTGGTGTACTTAAAATTTATTGTAGGTATGGTGGATTTGTATGCAAGTATTAACTGGAAAACGGGCCACATTTCAATTGAAAAAGTGAGTGTAATCGGGTGCGTCAACTGAACAGTGTCCAGGCCTAAGGGCTGAGAGCCTATGACACAGTTCAGTTGACGCACCCGTTATAGAACCTAGTTTGACCATTTTCCTGACGTCAGGAAAATGGTCATCAATAGAATGCCCTGCATTGCGACAGGCTTCTTTAGCTTTTCCTATAATTTTTGAGAAATACCCTGATAAATGTTGCAAGTCTCTTGTGCTCCGGTATTCAACCTTTTCTACGAATATAACGCTACAGTCGGGTTATTATTTATCGTTATCGATGGTCCTTTTTTCAACTGTTATTTACATTTTATCTATAATATCAATAACCTGACTGTCGAAGAGTTCTCCTTTGATATATCCTTTTTTCACTTTATTAAAAGCTATTTCTTTAATTAATCCACGCTTAAGAAGTGATACCAAATCATTTTTCGCTGTGGTTGGAGCAACCAAAAACTTCCCTTGCAAGTCTTTTACCGTCAGGATAAGTGCAGAATCTTCATAATACATTTTGAGAATCTGTGCTTGTCGTTCATTGATATTTCCCAATTTAAAGAATCTGCTGGCAGAATTCTTATCCGATTGTTTATGCTTAATGTAATCTTGAAGTTGTTTAAATGACTTTTCAAGGACACCGAGATTATAATTGACGAAATATCCAATGTCTAGCATATCAGCCTCCGCATATAGAAATGATTTCTCATAGGATTTTTTCGACTTTGCGATTACTCTGGATATAGACATATATTCTGTAAGCCAATATCCTTGTCTAAGCATATACCAATAAAACATGGCACGAGCAGTACGACCATTTCCATCAACAAACGGGTGCACGTAAGCAATCATAAAATGAATGATGATACCTCGTATAATTGGATGAATAAAAACTTTTGCATGTGTTTCATTAAAAAAATCGCACAAGCTTTGCACAAAAGATGGAATTTCTGTATAAGTTGGTGGTATATGCACCGTCTCATGCGTTATACCATTCTCAACTACTATATCATCATTCCTTCTAAACCTTCCTGAATCATCTGGGCTATCAAGCGTGTTGCTTGTCATTAATTGATGAACATGTAGTAATAGTTCTGGAGTCAATGAATCTTTCTTATGTTCAATTATATAATTAATTGTTTGATAGTTATTAACTATCATCTGCTGAGATTTGTCACGTGGGGTCATCTTCTTGCGCAACATATCTTTGGCTACCTTACGAGTTGTAGCTGCACCTTCCATTTGACTCGAATAGATAGCTTCCTCCATTAAAGAGCTTACCAAATATTGCTGGCGACTGTCTGCCGGAATTACAGAGTTATCTCCCCATGAGCCTCCGAAATTCATGTCAAATTCATGACATAAGCGTTGCATCCTATTTGTTAACCCAAGCTTCAAAAGTGGGCTCTGCCAAACTCCGATAGTCAGATTCGCTCTCGAAACTTTTACATAGGTCCAAAGATCTATGGCAGTAATTCCAGATGGAAGTTTCTTGTATTTAACAGTGTCCCAATACTCATAACCATCATTAATCTTATCCAATAAGGTTTGCAGTTCTTCATTTAACCGTTTGTTATTGTCAAACAAGGTGTCTGCATATTGTTGATTTGTTATGTGAGGAGGTCTTTCTATCATAATACATTCATGTTATAGTTGCGCATGCAAATCTAGCCAATTCTTTCCAATACTCAAAGTATTGGAAAGAATATTATAATCGTTTTAATTTTATTTAATTCTTTCCAATACTCAAAGCATTGGAAAGAATTAGAAAAAATACATCTGATTATTATCTAATAAATAAAGACAACTAGCTCCTCTTTTCTTCATAAACATTCGATGGCATAGATGCTGGCTTTCATGTTTAAATATAAAAAAAGTTATGTTGGCATGATATCACAACGACTCTATATTTTTGATGTTAAGCATCATGAAAATTTTGGTCGGGTGGTAATAAACCTTTATCTTTGTATCCTTAGTTTATAAGAGAAAAGAGTAAATAATAGCCTTATGTTGAAACTCTATTTTAGTTTAGAATTGAAAATTATCTGCAGGATATTTAAGGCAATGGGGATAGTGCCATCACTGATGGTTCTTGCTGTTTTCGCAGCACTGCTTTTTTATATGAGTGGCATACCAGCTCATTTTATCCTCGTAGTCTATATGGTGCTTGCCCTGTCCATCCAACAGGCGCGGAAAGACAAGACCTTACTCCAAAATCTATTTGGTATGAAATATCGTTTCCTGTTGATGGCGGAAGACTTGTTACTTGGGACACCATTCTATTTTGTTCTGTTTCTTCAAAAATCATATCTTCAGATGTTGCTGATTGTAGTCATGGCGATATCTTTTCCATTCATTCCATCCTGCAATACTGATTTCAGATTGCCTACTCATCCTTTTATGAAAAAAGGGAGCATGGAATACAAACGGAGCATGAGATTGTATGGCTTTTTTTATCTGCTATTGATAGCAGCATCTTTTATTGGATTTTGTTATGGTAATATCCGTATTACTAAAGTGGCGATGTGGTTGGATGGCATTATCCTGGGCTTTCTGCTGCTGATGCCCGTCACCCCCACTTATTTGTATCATTATGCTTCTTCCGGTCATCTGATAAGGAGCAAGATCCTTCTCACGTTTTATAACAATCTTATTCTGATTTTACCATTCTTGTTGCTGTATATGTGCTATCAACCTTCATGGCAGGATTTGGGCAGTTGTTTCGTGGCTTATTTTTCCACATCACTGTTGTTATTGCAAGTCAATTTCCTCCGATTCCTTTTTTCCTCAGATAATATTCTTGAGGGATTTATATACTTTGCGCTCATAGGAGTTTGTCTCTTGACAATTGCATTCCCTTTATTGCTTTTGTTGTCCCTGACGATTACCTTATATCTGGGCTGTAAAGATTATTCAATACTTAAAGCAATAATATGATTGAGATAAGACATCTGGAAAAGAAATATTCAGGAAAGGCAGTCCTGCATGATATTAATTGCTCTTTCGATAAAGGGCAGGTGTATGGGTTTATGGGAGAGAACGGCGCTGGCAAGAGTACACTCTTTCGTTGTCTCATGCGGATTGAGAAATTTGATGGAGAAATTAATGCTGATGCTGGTATTTCCATCGGATATCTTGATGATACTCCTTATTTTTATTCCTTCGTCACAGGAAAAGAATATATAGAGTTCTGTCTTAAAGCTAAGCAGATTCCTGTCGACAAAGATAAAATAGAGGAGTTGAATGCAAAACTCCAGCTTCCTTTGCACCGGTATGCCAGCAACTATTCATTGGGTATGAAAAAGCGTCTCGTACTGATGGCATTGATGTTGGAAAATAATAATTTCAACGTGATGGACGAGCCCTTCAATGGTTTGGATCTGGCGGGTACCATTATATTGAAGCAATGGATACAACAGGTAAGGACTGAAAACAAGACGATCGTACTCTCTTCACATATTATTTCTTCACTTACAGATATCTGTGATGATATTGCCTATATTCATGCCGGCTGTATAGTAAATCATTATCAGCATAAATCGGCCGATGAGATAGAAGCGGATATTACTCGAAAATATCTAAAACTATAATTTATCTACCTGGAATTATTATATGTCATTTTATATTCCAGCAGTTTTCATGAATATTTACCTCGATAGTCTCTCAATCTGTTAATAAAAATGCAGCGTGGGTATTTGTGAGATAGAAAATAAATCCGTACCTTGCGCCCGAATTAAAGAACAAGGGGACGAAAATACATTTTTCACATAAAGAGGAGTTGTGGAACTCGTGGTCGCATGCTGCGGGTATCGTACTGGGCTTAATTGCCGGGATCGTTTTCCTGACACGGTGTTCACGTGCCGGTAACGGATGGGCCACGGCCGGAATCATATTATATCTGTTCGGTATGTTGATGTCGTATACCGCCTCTACCGTCTATCACTCGTTGTCTGCATATTCCAAATGGAAAGAACGGTTGCGTAAATGGGACCATTCGGCCATATATTGGCATATTGCAGGCTCTTACTCGCCAATAGCACTGATAGCACTGCGCGAACACGGTTATTGGGGATGGGCTATATTCATATTCGTATGGGCCTGTGCCCTGGCAGGAACCGTTACCAGTTTTATTCGTCTCAAAGACCACAGCAACTTGGAGACCGTCTGTTTTGTCGGGATGGGCCTGAGTGTGCTGGTAGCATTCAAACCTTTGATAGACAGTGTCTCTCTGGTATCCTTGTTGTGGATTTTGGCAGAGGGCGTGAGTTATATCACGGGAGCAGTGTTTTACAGTCTTAACAAGCGGAAATACATGCACACGGTATTTCACTTTTTCGTTCTCGGCGGATCGGTGTGCCATATCCTGGCGGTGTGGGGCATTCTGACACAGTATGTGTAAGCGATGGATGCTAAAAATGAACTTAGATTTTTTTTAAAGCTTCAAGTATTTGATGCTTAATTTCTGAATAATTATGTTCGCTGCTTCCTATCCATGTACCTAAAACAATCCCATTTCGATCAATGAGTACATATCTCGGAATAGCTTGTACGTAATATTTTGCATAAATATCGGTCGAATCTTGTTTATGATAATTCCATGAATCCAGACAGTTGATTTGATGCCACATTTGTGTGCCTTCTTCTTTGATGGCTTTTTGCCATTTCCCTTTATTCATATCAAAGTCATTATTTACAGCGAGAACTTCAAAGCCATCTTGGTGATGTTGGTTGTAGAATTCTTTCCATACCGGAATTCCTTCCCTACATGGTTCACACCAATAAGCCCAGAAATCTATTAACAGGACTTTTCCTTTATAATCATCCAATGTTACTCGATGGCGGGGATCTTTGTCCAGCCAATAAGGTGAGCCCTCCGTGGATGAGAAATAAGGGGCTTTGCATCCTGGTAGAGTGAGAGCTTGCTTGTCTAATGATTTTTTACATTCTTCTCCAATTATGCTTTGTTTTACATTCTCGGTGAGACTCTGAAAAAGTGAGAGTAATTCTTCTCGCTTGAGTTCTTCATTAATTATGAGGAAAGACAATTCATAGGCAGGAATAATGGAAGAGGGATGCTCTGACATAAATGTCCTTATTAATTGTGCGTACTGTTCTGGTGTTTTCATATCCTTCCTTAGGGAATCGAAAAGAATGCTTTCATCTTGTGTTTTGCTTCCTTTTACAGTGACGTGGTCTTTGTTAATGTTGACATACTGCGTAGTAGGTTCTATCCAAATAGTAGGAAGATTGTCTATATACAGGGCTGTAGTAGATGGGATATCATCAATAATTTTAAATCGATGATTCTTGATAACAACCTTCAGTTTTCTGTTACCATAAAGATAGGCTATAATTGTGCCGTTAGTTTTATTGGCGTAATAACCAATAACTTTAAAAGGTTTGGCAAAAGACAAAAGTGGTATTAGAGCGAATAACAGGATAATAGATTTTTTCATTACATATAGGTTTTCTGCAAAGAAAGGAAAAATATATCAAGGAAGCAAACTTTTGGGAGATTTTAACTATACTTAAGGCAAACTGCAAGCTCAAATAAAATGCTTACAAATCACAAAAAAACATCTGGAATCTTTTTCCCGAAATTTCATACAGGGGGAAATAAAAAGGAGCTACATTGTTGTAGTTCCTTCATTATAAATGTGGACCAGCTAGGGCTTGAACCTAGGACCTCCAGATTATGAGTCTGTTGCTCTAACCAACTGAGCTACAAGTCCGTGAAAATATCATTAGAATTTTCGGATGCAAAGGTAACTTTTTTATCTTGAATATCCAAATGTTTGTCTAAAAATGTTGATTATTTATGTTGATGATGACGTTAAATAATATTGATTCGTAATTATTTATCGTGATTTTAAGTAACTTTGCACATTAATAATTGACGGGACTTCGTGGCCTGTCTATGCTAAAAAGATGACAATAAAGAATATTATATTTGATTTAGGTGGCGTGCTCGTCGGCTTGGATTCCGAACGGTGTATTGATGCTTTTAAGAAGATCGGAGCTTATAAGGTGGCTGATTATGTTGAGGGACATCGCACCGAGGATTTGTTCTATGATACGGAAGTAGGAAATATTTCGCAGCATGATTTTTGCAATGAGGTGCGCCGGATCAGTGAATGCTCTGCCCGTGACGAGGATATTGTCTGGGCCTGGAATCAGTTGCTTACCATTATTCCGGATGAAAAGAAAAGACGTCTGCTTGAGCTTCATGATAAAGGCTTTCGACTCTTTTTACTCAGCAATACAAATGAGATGCACTGGACTTATTGTGCAGAGGAACTCTTCCCTTATAAGCATTGGATAGCTGAGGATTATTTTGAGGGGATATATCTCTCTTATGAACTTCATAAAATCAAACCACAGGAGGATATTTTCCGTACCGTGCTTGCTGATGCAGGCATCAAAGCGGAGGAAACACTTTTCATTGATGACAGCAAGGAGAATTGTGATGCTGCTCATGCTCTCGGTATCCATACCTTTGTGAATGAGGATTTTGATGATTGGCTTAAATTATAAGTTAAGATGCGAATTGTTGTAATCGATGATAAATTGACTGGTATGAGACCATGTGTCGCGACTATTGGCTTCTTTGATGGTGTTCACAAGGGGCATCAGTTCCTTTTGGATCATTTGGTGAAGGCGGCTAAGGCTGATGGTATGGAGTCTACTGTGATTACTTTTGATGAACATCCGCGTAAAGTCCTGAATCAAGATTATCAGCCGGAGATGCTGAGTTGCCTTGAAGAGAAGTTGCAGCTGTTGGAAAAGAATCAAGTTGATAACTGTGCTTTACTGCATTTTGACAGGGATATGGCACAGCTTTCTGCCTATAAGTTTATGGAAAAGGTTCTTCGCAACCGGTTGAATGTAAGGAAACTTTATATTGGTTATGATAATAAGTTTGGACATAACCGTGAGGAAGGGTTCGATGATTATGTGAAATATGGCAGGGAACTCGGCATTGAGGTGATACGGAATCCTGTCTATAAGCTTCATGATGTCAATATCAGTTCTACTTATATTCGGGGATTGCTTAAAAAGGGTGAAGTAAATATTGCTTGTGAATATCTGGGATATCCGTATTCCATAACAGGAGAAGTTATTCATGGTTTTCAAAATGGCAGGAAACTGGGATATCCTACAGCAAACATCTCTATGGAAACGAGGCATAAACTAATTCCGGCGAATGGTGTGTATGCCGTAGAGGTGACGATAGAAGGGATTGCCGGGGTTTATCAGGGAATGATGGATATTGGTACCCGGCCAACCTTTAGCGGCAAGAGTCGTTCTCTGGAAGTTAATATTTTTGATTTTGAAAAGAATATTTATGGCAGACAGATTCATGTGAGCTTTATTTGTTTTATTCGTCCTGATATAAAATTCAATAATATTGATGATCTCGCGATACAATTAAAGAAGGATGAGAAGGTCGTAAGAGAAAAATTGAATAAGAAAAAATATTATGAATAAGAAAATTAAGGTGTTTTTAGATGTTATCTTGTTTTTGATAGCATTCGCTGTAATACAAATAGCAGTGGAGTATGGAACAGCAGCTTTGCTGGGCTATATGAGAAATATGAAGGTCAAAGAAGCTATTTATGGTATGGCTACAGGCAAATATGGAGCTGTGCTGGCAATCAGTACGGTTTTGAGCAGCCTTCTGACCATACTTCTCTTTGCACGCTTGAAATGGACCCCGATGTCAAGAAAGTATTTGCGCAGCCGTCCCTGGAATGTTTTTCTGTGGATAATACTTCTTTCCCTGGGGATTATTTTGCCTGCAGAATGGATTGAGGAAAAATTACAAATAGTGATGGATCCTGCTTATCAGAAGCTCTTTGATGGTGTGATGAGGGAACCTTGGGGATATGTTGCGATCGGGCTGCTGGCTCCTATTGCAGAAGAGACAGTCTTTCGCGGTGCTATACTCCGTTCTTTATTAGGTGTGTTTTCCGACAAGTGGCATTGGATTCCGATTCTTATTTCTGCTTTGCTTTTTGGCTTAGTGCATGGAAATTTCGCACAAGGTGCTTATGCTGCAGTTATCGGTTTGCTTCTTGGATGGATGTATTACCGTACAGGCAGTATTCTTCCCGGATTGATCCTTCATTGGGTTAACAACAGTGTGGCTTATATTCTGTTTAATTTGATGCCACAGATGGAAGACGGGAAACTTATAGACTTCTTTCACGGTAATCAACGTCTTATGACGGGTGGATTGATTTTTTCCTTTTGCATTGTTATCCCTAGCATTTTCCAATTGTATGGAAGGATGAAGAGAGCAAAAGAATAGTTTCGTGAAATGATAAAAAAAATAAGCCCCACAACTCTTCATGAGTTGCGGGGCTCTTACGTTAGTATGTTATGAAAAATTTGAGAGAATTGAAACTTCACAGTTTCAGAATTGTTTTACTAAACATGATTTTATAGAGAAAGCATAGAAATATTTCATTTAATAATAGTTGCTGATGGAGTCACCTGCTCAATACTGCTGTGTTGCAGGCTGTCCATAACTTCAGATGCGGAGTCTCCCATAGCAACGGAGGCACCTTGATGGAGTTGCTGCTCTGTTCCTGCTGTATCCGCTGTGCTCTGGTCGTCATCACCATTAAAAGCTACTTGAGCGGCATTCCCTAAGGTAAGGAAGATGGCGACAACAGCTGCAGCCTTGAATAACGGTTTCAGACTTTGGGTGATGGAAAGGATATGCGGTTTTCTTACCTTATTTTCTTCTTTCTTTTCCATCTCAATGACAGACATGATCTTTTGGTCAAAGTCTTCATCTAAAACATCCTCCTTTGTCTCGTTCTGCTCGTAAGTGAACAGAGTTTGATAAGGCTTTAGCTCAACTGGAACATCCTCCTGACTGAAGAATGCACGAAGGATTTCCTCTTCTTCAAGAGTAGTCACTCCTTTCCAGTAACGATCCAAAAGTTGTTTGATGTACTTATAATCCATAATTGTCAAATCCTTGATATTTTTTCTTGATTGCCTGACGGGCTCTGAAGATGTTTATTTTTACTTGCTCTTCAGTAATGTCCAGTACAATGGCAATTTCCTTGTAGCTCTTTCCTTCAAAATCTCTCAGTTGTATGCAACTTCGCTGTTTCTCGGGTAATTCATCTATAAGTCTCTTTATGAGGTTAATGAGATCCTTGCGGTTCATGTCCTCAAAGGGATTGGATGACTGGTCTGGTTTGTCTATCTGTTTTTCCTCAATCGACTGATGTTGATTATCCATCTTCTTGTTTCGGTCGAGTGACAGATTTCTTGTAATAGTAAGACAATAAGCTTCGATAGAGTCTATCTTTTCCCAATTGTCTCGGTTATTCCAGACTTTAATCAGCGTATCCTGTACGATGTCTTCTGCTTCTGCACTGTTAAGCGTAATGCGAAGAGCGAGCCGGTAAAGCATATTCTTCAGCGGCAATACATCGTTTTGGAAACTGATCTTTTTCATCTGCTCTCTGTAATAATGACGATTGGATATAAGAGAAGTTACAGCGAAAGCTGACTTTCTCGAAAATTTAATAGTTGTTAACTATTTCTTAATGATGGTTCCGTGCTTTCCGTCAATGGCTGTTGCCTGTGTGATAATGACCTGACGGACTCCATTATCTATAGCAGCAAGAGCATTTTCCAATTTGGGAATCATGCCTCCAGCTACTATTCCTTCGATTACATAGCGGTTGAAATCGTTGCGCGTGATGACTGGTATCACGCTCTCTTCATCGGCCGGATTATTTAAAACGCCTTTTTTTTCAAAGCTGTAGATTAAAGTTACATCATAGAAGCGGGCGAGAGCCTTGGCTGTTTCAGAAGCAATGGTATCAGCGTTGGTGTTAAGTATATTCCCCTGACCATCGTGGGTAAGGGGAGCCATAACAGGAACAAGGTCTTGTTCAATGATATTCCGAAGTTCAAAACCGTTGATTCTCTCTACGTCACCAACAAAACCATAATCAATACCGTCCTTAAGAGGGCGCTTATGACTTCGGATAAGATCCATGTCCGCTCCAGTAAGGCCTAAGGCATTTGTATTGCGGGCTTGCAGGCGGGCTACAATATTTTTATTGACGAGGCCTCCGTAGACCATTGTAACCACATTCAGCATGTCAGCATCGGTAATGCGGCGGCCATTTACCATTTTACTTTCCATGCCCAGGGATGAAGCTATCTTCGTTGCCTGGCGCCCTCCGCCATGAATAAGTATCTTGCGACCTTTGATGGCAGCAAAATGGTCTAATAGTTCATCCAGATGATGTTCGTCTTCCACAATGGCACCACCAACTTTTACGACAGTGATCTTCTGTTTCATCTTGTATGCTTTTATAAAGAGGGGTACCCGGGATAAGAGTACTCCTTTTATTTGTTATTTTTCAGATAAGTATAACCATAGAGTCCGGAGCGGTAATTGCTTAGAAATTCTTTGCCCTCATCAAGTGACAGTTTGCCTTGATTGACACTTTTCGTTACCCACTGTTCGAGTTGGCGGACAAGTTTCTTCGGATTATACTGGACGTATTCAAGAACTTCCTCTACGGTCTCGCCATCATAAATCTGGTCGATATTATATTTCCCGTCTTTGATAGTAATATGTGCGGCATTCGTGTCTCCGAAGAGGTTGTGCATGTCACCGAGAATCTCTTGGTAAGCTCCTACAAGGAATACTCCCAGATAATAAGGCTCTCCCTTTTTTAAGGGATGTACGGGAAGAACATGGCTGGCATGTCCGCCGGCAATGAAGTTGCTAATTTTACCATCACTGTCACAGGTAATATCTTGAAGTGTCGCATTACGAGTGGGACGTTCGTTGAGTCTCTGAATAGGCATTACAGGGAACAGTTGGTCAATAGCCCAGCTGTCCGGAAGACTTTGGAAAAGTGAGAAATTGCAGAAGTATTTATCCGCAAGGAGCTTGTCCAGTCCTCTCAGTTCATCCGGCACATGTTTCATTGACTTGGCCAGGTTGTTTATTTCATGGCAGACGCTCCAGTACATGGATTCAATCTCTGCACGGGTTTTCAGATCGACAAGTCCATGGGAGAAAAGTTCAAGAGCTTCTTCTCGTATCTGTTCTGCATCGTGCCAATCCTCAAGCATAGAGCGCGTGTTCAGGTTATCCCATATTTCATAAAGGTCTTTTACCAGCTGATGGTCGCTTTCCTTTGCTTCGAATTCCTCCGGCATCTCCGGAAGCGAGGCGGTTTCAAGAACGTCGATAACCAATACTGAATGGTGAGCAGCCAGACTACGTCCGCTCTCGGTAATGATATTCGGATGATTGATGTTATTCTTGTCAGCAGCATCTACAAAAGTGTAAACGCAGTCATTAACGTATTCTTGGATAGAGTAATTGACAGAACTTTCACTATATGAAGAACGTGTACCGTCATAGTCGACACCAAGGCCACCTCCACAATCAACAAAATCGACATTGTAGCCCATTTTATGAAGGCCGACATAGAATTGTGCTGCTTCACGAAGGGCTGTCTGTATGCGACGGATTTTAGTGATCTGGCTTCCAATATGAAAATGGATGAGGCGCAGACAGTCTTGTAGACCAACTTCGTTAAGACGTTTCAGTGCATCCAACAGCTCGGAGGAAGTAAGACCGAACTTAGAGGCATCACCGCCACTTTCTTCCCATTTCCCAGAACCGGAAGAAGCCAGTTTGATGCGTATACCCAAATTGGGGCGTACATTTAGTTTTTTTGCTACGCGGGCTATGATATCCAGTTCATTGAGTTTCTCGATGACGATGAATATCCGTTTTCCCATCTTTTGAGCGAGGAGAGCAAGCTCTATATAATTTTCATCTTTATAGCCATTGCAGATAATGAGAGAGTCGCTCTGACATTGAACAGCGATGACAGCATGGAGCTCTGGTTTTGATCCTGCTTCCAGTCCAAGGTTAAATTTGCGGCCGTGAGAGATGATTTCTTCTACGACAGGCTGCATCTGATTTACTTTAATAGGGTAGATGATGAAGTTCTCTGCTTTGAAATCGTACTCCTTTTTGGCTTTATCGAAGCAGCTCGCAATCTTTTCAATACGATTATCCAGAATATCCGGGAAACGAAGCAGAACCGGAGGAGTGACATCGCGCAGGGCAAGCTCGTCCATTATGTCACGCAAGTCGATCTGTACATTGTCTTTACAAGGTTTTACAAAGACATCGCCCTTATCGTTGATATCAAAATAAGAAGTACCCCAACCATTGATGTTATAGAGCTCCTTCGAATCTTCAATTGTCCATTTCTTCATTTCTGTCTTTTAAATATTCAGTAATTCTCTTGCTTCTTTTACAGAGATCTGTATCTTTTCGTAATTATTCATCAGATTTACGTCAAGGATGTGTTTTGCTTTCTTATAGAAAGGCTCGCGCTGTATCAATTGTTCCCGGATAAAAACCTGAACTTCTTCCGGCGTCTTATTGAGAAGCAGGGGGCGTATCGTCTTCCCCATTTTTAAATGTCCGTAAAGGACTTCCGGAGTCGCTTTCAAGTAAAGTGTCTCCCCCTGAAGATTCATGTATTCGATGTTATCGAAGAAACAGGGCGTACCGCCACCGCAGCTGATAATGACGTTTTCAAATTCAGCAACTTCATGCAGCATGTTATGTTCTATCTTTCGGAACCCTTCTTCGCCAGACTCATCAAAAATTTGTTTTACGGTCTTGCGCATCCTGTTTTCTATATACCAGTCAAGATCATAGAATTCCAGCCCGAGGTCCTTGGCAAGTGCCTTGCCGATAGTTGTTTTACCAGCACCCATGTATCCGAGAATAATGATTCTTTTCACTTTTTAGTTACTTTTCTTCTTGTCCTTGTTTTCGGTTCCGGCTGATTCTTGATGATATCCATGCATTGCTCATAAGTAAGTTCTTCAGGATGCTCATGGTTTGCTTTAGGCAGGCGGTAGTTCTTGCCATCATAAGCAATGTAAGGACCATAACGTCCGTTGAGGATTTCAATTTTCTCATCTTCCTCAAACTTCTTGATATGCCGTTTCTTCTCTTGCTCTATTTTAGCATCAATAAGTTTGATAGCCTGTTCCAGAGTAATATTCATAGGATCTATATCCTTCGGTATAGATACATATTTCTTGTTATGAAGTACGTATGGTCCAAAGCGGCCTGCTCCGATGGTAACGGTGGAATCTTGATATTTTCCTACTTCACGTGGAAGTTTGAAGAGTTCCAGAGCTTCTTCAAGAGTGATTGTTTCTATACTCTTGTTTGCAGGCATCTGCGAGAAGCGAGGCTTTTCTTCATCTTCGGCTGAACCTATTTGTACCACAGGACCAAATCGTCCTATCTTAACAAATACAGGCTTACCGCTTTTCGGGTCAATACCTAACTGACGTTCACCGGCTTTGTGTTCACTGCGTGCATTCATGACCTGATTGACGATAGGCTCAAATTTAATGTCGAAGTCTTTCATCATCTTCTTCCACTCTTCCTTGCCCTCAGCGATACGGTCGAACTGCTGTTCAACTTTTGCCGTGAAGTTGTAATCCATAATTTCCGGGAAATTTTCAATCAGGAAATCATTGACGACGATGCCGATATCAGTGGGAACGAGTTTCCCCTTATCAGACCCCGTTATTTCTTTTTTCTTTTTCTGAGTAATTTGGATGCCTTTGAGAATGTCGATAGTATAAATGCGTTCTACACCCGTTTTATCCCCTTTTTGAACATACTCTCGTTGCTGGATAGTACTGATGGTTGGTGCATAAGTAGATGGACGGCCTATGCCTAGTTCTTCAAGCTTGTGTACCAGACTTGCTTCCGTAAAGCGTGCCGGAGCCTGTGAGAAGCGTTGGGTAGAACTGATTTCCCGGCGTTGAAGCAGATCCCCCGTCTTGATAGCCGGAAGAATATGAACAGCATTTTCAGCATTGTCTTCATCGTCGGTTGATTCATGGTAAACTTTCATGAATCCGTCGAAAGCAATGGTTTCACCTGTAGCGACGAAACGCTCGCTGACCGTGCTGATGCCAATATTGACAGTTGTCTTTTCTATTTTTGCATCTGCCATTTGTGAAGCGGATGTACGTTTCCATATCAGGTCATAAAGACGTCGTTCCTGAGTAGTACCTTCTATTTCAATATTACTCATGTTGGTAGGGCGAATTGCTTCGTGGGCCTCCTGTGCACCTTTGGAATGCGTAACATAATTACGCGGATTGCTATATTCCTTTCCATAGAGTCTGATAATCTCATCCTTACTGGCATTGATGCAGAGTGTAGACAAGTTGACAGAGTCAGTTCGCATATAAGTGATGAGTCCACTTTCATAAAGTCGTTGCGCTATCATCATAGTCTGACTTACAGTGAATCCTAGCTTGCGGGCAGCTTCCTGTTGTAAGGTGGAAGTTGTAAATGGAGGTGCAGGAGTACGCTTCAAAGGCTTTTTAGTTACTCCTTCTACTGCGAAGGAAGCCTGCTTGCAGCTTTCCAAAAAGTCAGTTACTTCTTCATAAGTTTTGAAGCGTTTGTCCAGTTCTGCCTTTACTTCAGAGGCAGAGCCGTTAGTTGATATGAGGGCGAAAGTTCCATTTACACGATAGAAAATCTCGCTCTTGAAGTTTTGTATCTCACGTTCACGCTCCACAATGAGTCTTACGGCTACACTTTGAACACGTCCGGCAGAGAGTGCCGGTTTTACCTTGCGCCAAAGAACAGGGGATAGTTTAAAACCTACCAGACGGTCTAGGACACGTCGGGCTTGCTGTGCATTGACAAGATTCATGTCCAGATGTCTCGGATTGTTGATTGCGTTGAGAATAGCCGGTTTGGTAATTTCATGGAAAACGATACGGCTGGTCTTGGCTTCATCAAGTCCGAGTACTTCACAGAGGTGCCAGGATATGGCTTCTCCCTCGCGGTCCTCATCGGATGCAAGCCATATCTTTTTAGCCTTCTTGGCACTGCTCTTCAGATCAGATACCAGTTTTGCCTTTTCTTCAGGAATCTCGTAGTGAGGTTCCAGTGTGTCTTTATCAATGCTCAGTTCTTTTTTCTTCAGATCACGAATATGCCCGTAGGAGGACATGACTTTGTAATCATCACCTAAAAACTTTTGAATTGTCTTTGCCTTTGCAGGGCTCTCGACTATAACTAGATTTTCTTGCATAATCGGATATATACTTATTTAGGGCGCAAAAGTAAATAAAACTTTTGCTTTCACCTTATTATATAGAATATTTTGTGCTTTTTTAAGTTTTTTAGTTTTGATAAATAAAAATCGCCTTT
>DMYZ01000007.1 GCA_003483565.1 Prevotella sp. | reverse complement strand
AAGAATCAACTGAAAAATTCTTCAAATAAGATGGAAGGAGGCGAGGATGAATAAAATTGCTCTGGATGAACTTTCGAAAATTATCGTAGAGAAGCACAAATTAAGTCTTAATGATGCGCAAACATTTGTGCGTTTGATGTTTGATACGATTAATGACGGTCTGCAGAATGACAAACTCGTGAAAATAAAGGGATTGGGTACCTTTAAAGTGAATACCGTGAAGGATCGTGAAAGCATTGATGTCAACACCGGTGAGCGTATTGTTATTGAAAGTCGTGATAGAATTAACTTTATACCGGATAATGTTCTCAAAGATATAGTTAATCGCCCTTTTGCTCAGTTTGAAACGGTTGAACTTAATGAAGGGGTTGATTTCTCTGCTATTGATCAGGAATTTCAGGAAGAGGATGATAAAAGTATAAGAACTTTAGAAGAATCTCAAGAACCAGAACCTGCACAACAGCTTCAGGATGAAAAGATTGTTCAAAACCCAGCTCAATTTGAAAGCGTGGGAGAATATCAGGTTGGTGCTGAAGGAAACAAACAACTACGACCGGAAATCGTAGAACAAACGGCCCAGGCTGAGGCAAGCCAATCCCATAAAGAAATTGATATTACTGAGCAGATACAAACTACAGTACAAGACTTAAAGGAAGATTCTATAAAATTACCTGAAAATGTTATATCACAGGAAAATACAGAACCTTTGTCTAGTGATGATTTTCAAAAGAATGCAGATGCAATACTTCCGACAGATGCTTTTACGGAACATAATAAAGTTGAGTCCAAGCATCGCAAAAGAAGGGGCATACGCTTTGTCTCAATATTTTTTTGTGTTGTCGTTGTTGTGTTGGGGATTGCCGGAATTCTTGGTTATGAGTTTGGGAAACAAATGGCTCTTCATCAAATCGTTTATTCTAATACCGATTTCCAAAAAGTAAAGAACAGTCATTCTCGTGTTAAAAAAGTTGTTGATAAAAAAGTGAAATTTAAACCGTACAGAAATATAACTGATCCGGAACAGTCTGCAAAGGTAAAAAAGGAGAAACCTGCGGTAAAAGCAACAGATACTAAAGTTCTTCAGCAACCTCCTGCTATTGGTCAAGCTAAGAATGAAGATAAAAGTTTGAGTAAATATGACAGTGATCCTCGTGTCCGAACTGGCGCCTATGCTATTGTCGGTATAGATAAAGTCGTTAAAGTGAGGAAAGGACAGACTCTTTCATCAATTAGTCGATCCGTCTTAGGTCCCGGGATGGAGTGCTATATAGAAGCTGTCAATGGCACTGACCCTGTAAAAGAAAATCAGAGTATAAAAATCCCAAAGCTTATCTTGAAAAAGAAGTTGAAGTAAAGAACACGTTTACCGGATGAATAATACATATAGAATACTATTTAAAATAAATCATATTTTTAAAATTATTATATGATCTATTTTAAATAGTTTTTTCTTTTTGAAAACCATTTGATGGCATCTATCTCCAAACCTTTTTTGCGATACTTTGCACTAGATCTATTTTGTTCCATTGCTGCTGTTCTGTTAGTTTATTACCAATTTCACAAGAAGCAAAACCACACTGTGGACTAAGGTATAATCGATCAAGGGGGATGTATTGAGATGCCTCATGAATACGGTCAATAATCTTTTGGCAGTTTTCCAAAGCAGGAGATTTTGTAGTTATCAATCCTAAAACGGCTTTTTTATTATTCGTGATATACTTGAGCGGCTCAAAGTTGCCAGATCGTTCATCGTCAAATTCTAAATAATAAGCATTGACATTTTCCTTTGCAAAGAGATAAGGAGCAACAGGATCATAGCTACCTCTAGAGGCATAGGTGGAATGGTAGTTGCCTCGGCAGATATGGGTATTTATAACTAAGTCTTCTGGCTTGTTTTCAATAGACATATTATTAACTCTTAAATATTTATTTGCTTCATTTTCAAGGGTAAATCCTTTTCCGAGCATGATTTTCCAATAATCATCATCGACAATCATACCCCAAGTGCAATCATCAAACTGGATACAATGGCATCCGACATTATATAGATCAGCAATGACGGTATGGTATGCTGCGGCAATATCTGTGATGAGGTCGTCAAGTTTAGGATATATTTTCAATGTGTTCAATGTGTTGCTGCCACGGAAAAGCTCTGCAAGAAATTGGGCGGGAGCAGGAATAGTCTGTTTGGCAATGATACCATTTTCTTCAAATTGTTTGATGAATTTAAAATGTTCTATAAAAGGATGCTCTTCTCCGGATATTTTACCTGTCAGCCGAACAGAGCCTTTAGTTGTTTCCTCACCATGAAATAGATAGCCATGATTCAATTCTATATGTTCTACTCCATGAAATCCCCACATAAAGTCAAGATGCCAATAGGAACGGCGAAATTCACCATCAGTTATTACTTTCAATCCATGAGCTTTTTGCTTTTTGACAAGATCAATTATAAATTTATCTTCAGCATTTCTTAATTGTTCTATAGTAATGTCTCCATTTTTACATGCTTTGCGGGCTTCCTTTAATT
>DMYZ01000297.1 GCA_003483565.1 Prevotella sp. | reverse complement strand
TCTTTCTGAGCATTGAACATATCCGTTTCATTTCCTTCTCTGTCTTTTGTAGCCTGGAAAAGGAGCGTCTTCATGCGGGTTACTTCTGCAACAGGAATATTTCCCTTATGAGCCTGGCTCTCATAGACGGAGAGAATTTTTTGTAGAGAGATGATTTCTTTATTGTCGAGTGCACTTTTTTCATAAAGAGTATTGATATCGATCATCTTTTCTCGGAGATCGTGGAGGACGATACGGCGTTCATTGTCAAGATCAGCTTCTGTTCCAGATAGTTCCGCGATACTTTTCCTTACCCCATTCATACGCTGCCCACCGATGTAGATATGTTGGGAAAGTTGAATATCCGTTTCACCTTCTCTGCCAAGATCGAAGTAATGATGAGTTACAGGATTATTGACATTGTGGGTAATGCCCATCTGAGGATTGTCAAAAACCTTACTTTGAGCGACATTAGCTTGAGCAACAGCTACTTCACTTTGTTTCAGTTTGAGTTGAGCATTGTTTTTCAGGAGCAGTTGTTCTGCTTCATTCATTGAAAGTTGCTGCTTGAACGAATAAGGAGGTTGATGAGCCTGTGCTATGCATACGGAAATAAAGGATAGCCCTATTGTGATTTTTCTAAGCATACTTATGATTTTTTTATTAAATGCAAAAATAAAAAAAATAGATTGTATGATTGGAAAACAGTGATTAGATTGTTCTTAGTGGAAATTAGAATATATTAATTCTGTAAAATAAAAGGCCTTGGGCTATCCCAAGACCTTTGTTCATTTTTATTTCTTGAAACCAAAAAGCTTCTTTATGAATTTTTTGATTCCTTTGTCCTTTGCCGGTGTCAATGTAGATTCGTGCTGGGGACGATTAGTTCTATTCTGAGTGCCTTTTGTGGTATTCTGGCGCTTTTTGTAATTGCCTTCTACATTACCCCTGCGTTTTGTATATTCTGCCTGAATGTGCTCAGATTGATTATTTTGACGAGGTGCCCTGTTTTGTTGTTTCTGTCCTTCCTTTTGCTGACTTTCTTGATTATTTCCGTTGTCCTTTCTCCTGTTATTTGGATAGTGATTACGGTTATTTCCTTTTTTGTCAGATTCGTCACGGTACTGGGGATTGTGACGACGATTGTTAGGATTTTCCGTATGATTTGTTGGAACAGAAACTTCCTGACTGTTTTCTTTGCGACTGTGTTGCTTTTTATCTTTGTGAGCATTATAGTCTCGATCTTTTTGTCGGCGATTCTTAGCTGAATTATTGACTCTTTGAGGCTTACTGGCATGCTTGTTATATTCTGGACCTTCTCCCAAATCTTCAGGTAGAGGATTTTTTGTAATTTCTTTTTCCAAGAATTTCTCAATGAGTTGGAAGTAAAATTGTTCATTCTCATTGACAAGCGTAATAGCTGCTCCATCTTTGTCGGCACGAGCTGTACGGCCAATACGATGGACATAATCTTCTGCATCATGAGGCACATCATAGTTGATAACCATTGTGATGTCGTCAATATCAATGCCTCGGGCAACAATATCAGTGGCAACAAGGACGTCTAATTGGTCTGCCTTGAATTTAAACATTATGTTATCACGCTCTTCCTGAGTCAGGTCTGAGTGCATTTCTCCACTTTTGACATTAAGTCGTTGTAGAGATCCATTGACCTGTTTTACTTTAGTTTTGCTCCCACAGAAAATGATGACACGTTTTAAGTCTCCGCTTTTAAAAATGTCTTTTACTATACCGAGTTTTTGAGTCTCATAGCAGATGTATGCACTTTGCTTGATCTTTTCAGCTGGTTTACTTACAGCCAACTTTATTTCTACGGGATTCTTTAACAGTGTTTTTGCTAGATCTTCTATTTTATGAGGCATGGTAGCTGAAAACATAATGGTTTGGCATGTTGCTGGAAGTTCTTTAGCTATATTTTTGATATCTTCAGAAAATCCCATATCCAGCATTCTGTCTGCTTCATCAAGAACAAAAAAGCTCACTTTACTTAAGTCTACGTTTTTTAGACTGATATGAGAAAGTAGTCGTCCAGGTGTTGCAATAATCATATCGGCACCAAGATGAAGACTTTTTACTTCCTGATCATATCTGTTTCCGTCGTTACCTCCATATACGGCGATGCTGCTTACTCCCTTAAGGTAATAACCAAATCCTTGCATGGCCTGATCTATCTGCTGTGCCAATTCACGAGTTGGGCTCATGATGATACAGTTTATGGCTCCGTCAGGATAACCGCCGTCATCTAGTTTACTAAGAATAGGCAGCAGATAAGCTGCCGTTTTTCCTGTTCCTGTTTGTGCTACGCCCAGCACATCATGTCCTTTCAATATTTCTGGAATGGTTTTTTCCTGAATAGGGGTGCACATATCGAAATGCATATCATATAGTGCATCCAATACATTGTCATTTAAATTTAAATTTTCAAATCTCACGATTGTTGTATTATTAAATATTATTTTCTGTTTATAATTTATCTTGGTGCCCTTCTATAGCAGAAATAGGCGATAATAGCGAAGATGATGTTTGGGGTCCATGCTGCTAGTATTGGTGGCGCATCGGCCTGGATGGCAAATGTGGCACTGACAGTCTGTAACATAATATAGATAAAACTCAATGCGAGTCCAAGTCCTAGATACATACCCATACCGCCTTTTCGTTTTCTTGAAGAGAGTGAAACTCCAATAATAGTAAGGATGAATGAAGCAAAGGAAGATGCGATCCTATTATAATATTCTACCTGATATTGGACAACATTACCAGATCCTCTGTCGATCTGCTTGGAGATATATGCTTTGAGTTCTGGACTTGTGAAAGTTTCCTGCTGACCTTTAGAGTAAATCAGGTCAGTTGGCTCCATTAGCAGTATGGTATCCTTATTTTCTCCCGTGGTGATATGTTCTCGCAACCCTTGTAAGTGCCTGATTTTCCAATTACTTACATGCCAGTGATATTTGCTATCGGAAATAGTATCATATTGAATTTCTGTCGCTGTCATGTGATCAATAAGTTTCTTATTCTCAAACTTGTCGAGACTAAAACCATAACCTTTTTTCATGTTGTCATCATAATGCTGAATGTAGGCAATGACACCTTTATCGACTTGCAACATAACATTATCGGCTGAAGTATTCTTTTTCTTGTTTTTGTACATCGATTCGAAATTTTGCCGAATAATTGTACCATGAGGGATAACGTATGCTGATAAGTAATATGAAAGCATAGTGATGAGAATACATGATATCATATAAGGTCGAAGCAGGCGCTTAAACGATATTCCTGCTGCCAGCATAGCAATGATTTCAGAATTAGATGTCAGTTTTGAAGTGAAAAAAATGACAGCAATAAAGACAAATAATGCACTGAAAAGATTAGCAAAATAAGGTATAAAATTAGCATAATAGTCAAAGATAATAGCTTTGAAGGGTGCATGGTATTGTGCAAATTTAGCCAAATTTTCATTGACATCGAAAACAATAGAAATAGAAATAATCAGGATAATAGAGAATAGATAAGTTCCAATAAATTTCTTGATTATATAGAAGTCGAGTCGTTTTATATAACGACTAGGAGCAAGAAAACTCAGAAAACCGAGCTTGCCTGCCAACCATTTCCATATGAATTTCAATGTTGCCCATCCCCTTATGATATTCTTTTTCATACGGAGGAACTTGTGAAATTTCCTTGTTTTACTATAATTCATTTTGTCTGTTAAATTCTTTTGCCCAATTGATCGATGATGGATTGTTTCCAGACAATGAAATCCCCCTGCTCTATATGTTGACGTGCATCGGTAACAAGGCGTAGATAGAATGCAAGATTATGAATACTGGCAATTTGCATGGCTAGTAATTCTCCTGCTTTGAAAAGGTGATGAAGATAGGCCTTTGACGTTATATGGTCAATTTCATAACCGTTTTCTTATATAGGATTTAATTCCATTTCCCATCTTTTATTACCCATGTTCATCGTTCCATTATAGGTGAAGAGCATAGCATTACGTCCATTACGCGTCGGCATTACACAGTCAAACATATCTACACCTCTTTCTATAGCTTCAAGAATATTTTGTGGAGTGACTATAACCATAAGATCGCGAGGCTTATTTTTA
>DMYZ01000103.1 GCA_003483565.1 Prevotella sp. | reverse complement strand
TGATTCAAGCACAGGTAGTAACACATTATCACTGGCTTTCAATAAGTGAATTTACTAATATCATAGCAGTCTCGCAGATGACGCCAGGGCCGATAGGCATTAACTCTGCAACTTATTGTGGCTATACCGCTGTAAGAGATGCCGGATATAGTACCACCATAGGAATAGCAGGCAGTGCCATATCAACCGTTGCACTTGTATTACCATCACTTATTTTGATGATTCTTATCAGTAAAATGTTTATGAAATATATGCATACTGTTGTTTTGGAAAATATATTTTCAGGACTGAGACCTGCCATTGTAGGTTTAATAGCTGCCACAACCTTATTGCTCATGAACAGTGAGAACTTCTCTTCACCATCCATAAATCCATGGACATTCTGGATCAGCATTTACCTGTTTGTTGCTGCTTTCCTTGGAGTCAAGACTTTTAAAATAAATCCTATGCGTATAATCATATATGCCGGGATAGCCGGACTTCTGCTACTATACTAACTAAGACAAAATACATATCTCCATATTTACAGGATAAGCACAACAAATCTAATTATTTTTTGTCTAAAATTTATTCTTTTTCCAGTATAGGGAAACCATCGGACTGCCATTGAATCCTCCTCTGGATAAGCGTGCTAGCTCCCCCTTCGCTGATATTATAGCCATGACATATAAAAATGTCATTATTCCCAAAATGATAAACAGCACAATGTCCGGCAGCCTCATATTTTTTTTTATCACCCTGAATGACAAGAGTACCACCACCATCAAGCATATTTTTACCTTCGGCATCAAGATATGGACCCATAATTTTCCTACTACGCCCCACAACTACTCTATAGGTACTTTGTATGCCGCGACAACAATAATCCCAACTCACGAAAAGATAATACCAGCCATTATGCTTAAAGACAAATGGTGCCTCAATAGCATTAACACCAGCATTCTTTGACGTCGGATTAATGATATTAGATGGAACATGAGCATAACGACAGGCTATGGTGCGTGGCTTAATATTTTTCTGTACATGCATATTATGATTTAGCGGAACAAGTTGAATACCATCCCAAAAACTCCCGAAAACAAGCCACGGTTGATCATTACCATCTATAACAAAGTTTGGATCAATGGCATTATAATGATCAGAGGACATACTTTTAATGATCATACCTTCATCCTTCCATACATTTTTCCAGAGCGTTTTAGCTTGAAGAAGACCAATAGCTGAGGAATTCATACCAAAAGAAGAACAACTGTATGCCATCCACCATTTTCCATGCCATCGGATCACATCAGGAGCCCAAATATGATTTTTAAAATCAGGTATACAGTGCGTCCATACAGGTATAGTATGGAGTAAACCTCCTCGAAGAAATGTCCAATGTCTGCGATCTGTAGAAGTCATCTCAGAAATATTTTGCCCCGTAGAATAGATATAGTATATACCATTTTCATAAGCCATTACAGGATCATGAACAAACGGAATAGTATCCTGAGAAGCCGCCTTTACAAAAGTAAGCATCAATAATGCAGAACAGATAGAAATAATTTTTTTCATAAACAAATCAATAATTGAGCTATTAAAGCTTCCTCTACTAGTCTTTCAAAATTAGTTATTTTCGGAAACATGCTTGCCCCAATAAGTCGTGGTACCCGCTGGACTATAACCAGCATAAACGATAGTTACTTTGCGAGGTGAGACCTCCCAATCAACTTCACGCTTAAGATAGAGCTTCACGGTGTCAATGGTCAGTACACTGCTTACAGCATCAAAAGACCATGTAGAACCCACATTCCATCCAGACTTTACCTTATGGTCACTGCCAAGTACCATAGTTGTAGAAGCATCCTGCTTCTGATAGTTATATACAAGGTTAATATGCTGCCAGTTGCCTACCAACTCACTTTCAGTAATCGCCTTCTGCGGCACAGCGCCATAGCGCTCCGGCATAACAAGAGGCCATCCTGTAGAAGTCCAGACAATGGAACGTATGCCACCCACCATCAGAGCATTACTGGAAGTATTATCCTTAAAATTAGCAGGAAAACGCTGTTGCGAAGCATAATACCAATTACCCTTGCCATCATCAAAAACAGCACAATGGCTGATACCAACCCAGCCATGATCGTTGCCAAACTTGTATGGATGAGTAACAACAGGATAAATTTCTCCTCCTTCACTAGTTACGTTACGCCCTGTAATATCGTAATAAGGACCATCGATATTTTTCGAGCGCACTACACGAGTGTTATAAGCCACAGACAGTTCATCATAGGCGAGAAACAAATAATAATATCCGTTATAATAGACTACTTCAGGAGCCTCGCTTCCCTGCCAACGCTGTCCAGCCTCACCAAGAAAACGATTATAAATAGTTTTGCCATAGGCAGACGCATTCTCGTCGCCCCAAGGATTGCCCAGTTCTTTGAGCGGCATACCTGTTGAAGGATTTAACTGTACAGCAGCAATACCACTATGCCATGAACCATAGATAAGCCAATTTTCACCATTGTCAGTAATAATCAGCGATGGATCGATGGCATTATATTTAAAATAACAGTTATTCCAGTCATTTGCACCTACATGGAAATTCAATTGTTTGTCGGAATAATTAGTAATAACATAACCCTTGTCTTTCCATGAGTCTATATCTGCAGGAGTGGATGTCTCCATTAGACCGATGAAACAGCGTTCGCTCCATGTGCCATTTCCATCAATTGTACCAGGAATAGTAATAACATAGTACATACGGTAAAGATTGCTGCTAATACGGCGCACACAAGGAGCCCAGAAACCAAATTGTGTCTGATCATTAAAGTCAGCTGTACTGGCACCAAGTCCCATATTGCTACGTATCTCGTTAAGTTTAGTTTTCACCCAGGACGGAATACCATGCATTGTAGCCCCGAGAAAATCCCAGTTAACCAGATCTTTTGAGCGTCGACAGAAAAAATGGCCATGATTATAATGGACGTTACCATAACTAGCATCAGTCTGGTACATATAATAATAACCATCGTCGGCAAGTACTACACTGGGGTCATGAACATTAGCCAAATTCCATTTTGCACGGTTATTCCAGTCAGAAATACTTACATAGTAATCTTCATAAGCCGGCACTGTATATCCGCTGTCAGGATTATTATTACCAGTTCCACCATTATTAGTGTCCATATCACTACTTGAACATGCAGGAAACAAAAAAGCACTCAAGAGTGTCAAAACAAAAAATATATTTTTTTTCATCTAAAGAAAAAGTGATATAATATAAAAATTAAGCAAAGAAAAAACAAGGAAGTCAGTAAGCCTGTGACATTCCCTGCAAATACATAAAATATCTTTAACGATGACGTAACATCTTAGCTACAGTCGTGCTAAACACCAGATGGCAGTGATCTACAGTAAAAGCAAAGTTAAGGTCACTCGATTTTATGGTACTTAATCCAAGATAGTATTGAGTATAAATGTTACCGTCTGTACCATTTATTACAATCTGTACATCAGCGGTACCGTTATTACAATTAGTCACGTAAACCTTCACCTTTGCACCATTCATCATAGCGAGCCATGCAGCCCAATCTCCTTGTGTACCATTGTGTATGCAAGTATCATAAAACGCTCCTGACCAACCATAATTGTCAGCACGTACATCACCATAAACACCACCATTACTACGAAGTTCTACAACGAAATTGTCCCAGTTATTCTTCAAATCGCTATAGTTTGCAAAACTAACAGCACGGGTCTCACCTGCCGGTACATTGATAAGATCAGTGAAAACGGAAGCAAAGGCGGCCGTATTATCTTCAGAGCCCAAAACAGCCGGACTAGCTGCAACGGTTTCAAGCTTAGACTCAGAAACATTTATATTTATCTTAGCGGTCTTGCCATTGGCAGTGGTTATCGCTACAGTATGGCTGCCCGTCAAAGCTGGCACCGCCGAGAAAGACAGTTTTGAATTATCGAGTACACTAGTAGTACCATTAGCGTATGTTGCTGCTACTTCAAGACCTGTCGGATCAAAAGCCAAAGTACGGTCACTTAAGTTATTAGTAGCTGCAGTATTAAGGAAATAATAATTAGTGTGAACAGGATTCTGCGTCACTTTAATAGAACTGATGCTAGCCACAACGTTAAACTTAGCACTAGCTACAATTGGTTTTACAGCAACATCACCTTTAAAAGTCTTGTTATAGATAACTACAAGGTTCTTTTCCCCCAAATCGTTCATATCAGGAATGGCTGAAAAGTAGAGTTCAGAAGCAGGAACGATCTTGGTCACACCTTCCTCGTAGGTCACCACTGCCGATACATTAGCCATCGCATCATTAAGCGAAATTCCTTCATCTACTTCATCTGGTACATTTTGCAATACCATAGAAACTGGTGCCTTGTCCTTAGCTGATGTGAGTCCTCCAATAGGAACTATGTTCGTCTGCAAAAAATTAAGATAAGATCCCTCCACACAGAGGAAACAACGAATATTAGTATCAGAAGCATCGGCATTGAAATTACGCAGTTTAT
>DMYZ01000034.1:6659-7482 GCA_003483565.1 Prevotella sp. | reverse complement strand
CGCAGGCCGAATACTACGGACAAGACGTACATGACGGCCCCGGCAAAATGATACAGCCCCAGATACCGGAGTTGACGGGCATATTCCTCCCCATCCCATTCCTGCTTTCCCCTGGTCAGCACATAATAGTAATCCATAAGTTGCCGGAGGCCCACGCCCTCATCGAAGAAATGATGATAGATATGGGATAACTGGTAGATGCTGTTAAAGGCAGAAGTAGGCACAGCCACCCTCCCTGCACCATCCGGCAGATCGACAAAATTGGAAAACTGGGCCTCCGCATTCTTCTCAAACCACCGCTGAAGCCTGCGGTTATACCACAGCGCATTCATCGTGCAAGGAGTGAAATGCAATTCCAGAGGAACGCCCCTTGACGAGTCGAACCCGATATGATGATACCTAAGTTCCGTATTCCCAGTAAACCGATGGACATACCTGATGATCCGATCCCTGCGCCCTCTCAGGCCCACGCTCCGGTCAAGTCCGCCGCCCTTGTTCACGTCCAGGCCGGAAGAGACAGGCCACACCCAGATGTCTATATCCCCCGGCATCCGGGCATACACATCCGAATACAGCAACGCATTCCCCTGTCCTTTCAGGATACAGCCAGCCAGCCCGTCCCCGGCAAACTTCGTCCACACCCTTACAGCCTCAGCATTCAGTCTGATATTCTGTTTCCGGATCTGTTCACTGGCTGAAAGCCACTGCAACAGGATCCCCTCAGGCGGAGCCATTTCCTTCGGCAGTCGCCGGATCCCGTCAAACAACACCCCTACCAGCGCCTGTTTCCGGGCAAAGGCAAACAGCCCCCTCCAGTCCATAT
>DMYZ01000034.1:0-6472 GCA_003483565.1 Prevotella sp. | reverse complement strand
GGTCAGACATCAACTAAATTTAAATATATTCACCTCTAAATTCATCCAAAATAGTATTTATACCAAAAAGTGCAACGATTGATGGATAAAACGGGCAATTCCGCCGGAATATGCAGACATGTTCTTCCCTTCCGTCTTATAGAGGAAGAGCAGTTTTTCAAAATCTGTCGTACTCTACATTATTCTTGATTTTTAATGTGAGCACAAATGTAACATTTATTAAGGGGCCTTGCAAGATGCCTATTTTGGACACTTACGATTCTAACCCCTATAGTCGATTTTGATTTGTATTTATATAAAAATCAAATACTTACAATGACTGTTAAGTATTTTTTGTGGGCACTAGTGATTCTATACCTTAAAACGTTTCCTGTTCCCCCGCAGGAAATACACTTGCGGTTGATTATCGATAGAGAATATACGCGCGATGATATAAACTTCCGTTTCCGAATTCTCCACTTTGTCTATCATTTTCCATTCCCTTGCGCTAATTGGAATATTCTCAATAGCATTCTTCGAGCAGACCGTTGTCTTGACTTCAAGATACACTTTAACACCATTCTTTATAAACGTGATATCATATCTGTCATAGTTAGTCTTGTGGTAGTACTTCTTCCCTTGGTAATTAAGGGAAAAGTCATAATCATCATCCTCTGACACAATGGAGGGGCATATTGGTTTGTATCCTTGAGACTTAAGATTACAGTACATACAAATCTCTCCCTTAAATCCTGTATGTGCATTGGGGGTAACGCCTGCTGGCATTGTCGGAGTGAACACGCCAGAGTCTGCTTGAGGCAACAAAGGCCCTTTCTCCATTAGTTCCGTATGATATCCTTTCTCTTTAAGATAGCTCTCAATACCATCTTGCGACTCAATCATGATTACAAATAACTCATGTGCACACTTCTTGCCTATTCCTAGAAAAGAGCATAGAGGTTCCATTAACGGCTCTAAGTTAGCCGCTCTGATATTCCCAGTGAAGTAGAAGTTGTCTTCCAGTCCGAAAGTAGCTTTCTCCAACTGGTCTTCATCATCACCATACGACAAGTATATCTCGTCGCATTGGTAGAAATGTGTCTTTGCCACTTTGCTTCTTAAGTTGCTTTTTGCTTTGCTGTATTCATCTTTGTCGGCGCTCTCTTCAATCTTCAGCAATGCCAGTGCTGAGACTCTTGACTCCAGTGCCATCTTGATAGTTTCACATTCTTCTCTCCCTTTAAAACTCGGCTTGACACTCTTCTCGGTAATAATCTTAACGCCCATCAGGCGCAGCAATTCTATTACCCTATCCTTATTAGTGACGCCACCTATATAGACACTTTTCCACTTGCCAAATCCGTCAAGGGTGATATACCTAAGCTCGGAAGGGTTATAGAACTGTCCATCTGTGGAAAGGATGCGATGACTTGTTGCCCATTCTGTCAATTTGTCTTTATAGCCCAAATTTTCTATGCCTCCAATTTCGATGATTTTGGAATAGATATTGGCAATAAGTTTTTTATTCTTTTCCACTTTGTTGGCATCACAAGATATTTTATCCAGCACATTCAACAAATCATCTATCCCTACTTGAGTCTTTAAGGCCAACAAAGAGTCCCATGAATTATCTATTTCGCCATCAATATCTATAATAGGAAGATAGTTACCGCCAACGGAGCTGATGCTTTCAGTATTGGCAAATAGCTCTTTTGACAATCGTAAGCTGCCGTCCTTAGCTGGGAACTTCTGTACATTTTTAATTGCCCACTCAATGAATGGCTCTAAGTTCAATGATGTGTATTTCGCAGATTCGCCAAAAAATCCTGCCTGCCCTTTTACAATATCCTCATGGAATGCATATTTTTTCGCAAGAATTTTACCCCATATTAATTTAGTCAAGTCAGGCCTTACTTCCTTTTGTGAAAGCAGAAGTGGAGGGTAAAATACTAAGCTCGACTCGTAAAAATAATAAAATTTCGTCCCCAAAGAACCCACATTATATCGTTTTCCAAATTCACCTTTTGCCCTTTTGATTATATCCCAATCCTCAGTATGTCCTATAAGTGTTTGTTTTTCAATTTCTATAGAGTCATTCACTCCGAACTTCATCCAGAACACTTTCCACTCTTGGACATCTGAGCCGCCTGTATATCTTTCCGATACATAGATGTCGCCCTTATAAACGCTTTCCAAATCAACTTCTGGATGATAGAAAGAGCCGAAATAAAGTTCTTCTGCGCACTTTAGTGTCCCTGCTTTTGTGAGTATTTTTATTTTTGATAGGGTGTAGCTGCCTATATTATCGAAGATATTCTCATGTTGATTGACTTCAAACAAAAACTGCCCGACTTCTATGGCATTACTAACTGTGATATAGTCGTCCTTGCATAGCACATATTGAATGAAGGTCATATCGTCCAGTTCAGAGACTCCGATATCACTCAGCCACTTTTCCATGTCAGCATTGGCCTTGGCAAAGTCCGCAACATCTGTATGCAGGAAAGTCACATTCTTTGCCATTTCATTTTGTTCCCGATAGTCAGAGGGGAAGAAAAGATTTTCAGGTGCTGCAAGATTTCCCTTTTCGTCCAGTAGAAACTTCACCAACTTCAGTGTTTTCACAAAATCCGGTTTCTCGGTAGCGTCTCTTTGCAAGTAATAATGATATAGAAAGCTTACCAGTTTCTTGTCGAGCTCAACATCAATGCCCTCGAAGCAATCCTCATCATCGAAAAGTTTGGCAAGGCAATCCTTGTCAAAGAAGAACACACCATATTTTTTCAGCATACAGCTACCTTTACAAACTCTTCGTATTAGGCTATTGTCGTCATACACTTTTCCGTATGTCTTGTTGACGTGGCGAAGCAGTACACCTGTTGAGATGGCATCAGATATGCCTATGCTATCCATTATCGCCTGACTGGGGAGGAGTTTAATGGCAAGATTATCAATGCTCGGAATGAAAGCCACATTTCCTATAGCTGATTTCATCCCGTCTTCGTATGCTTTCTCCAACGGATTGCTACAACCATACGATATCTTTGGCAGCATCTCATAGTAGTTCTGGTACTTGTCTGAGATTTGCGACATCCACGTCAAGAATTCGAATGGAATCCTTGAGAATATCAGCTTATTCCACGCTGAATCCTTGTGCAGTTGCTGACGTCCTGCATCTGTAATAAAGTTAGCATTGACAAGAAAAGGTAACCCTACGTCACCAAACTTAAAAGAGGTCGGCAGGTAGGTATAGACTACAGCGTCTGCCATAGGTACGAGCCTGTTTTCTTTATCCAGCTTTATCGCAAAAGACAAGTCGAAGCTTTTGGCATCCTGCAGTTTAAGTGGCGTGTATCCATCCTCTTTCATCTCACCTTGGATTTCGGGCGGCACCTCTACATGATCATTGGAATAGATCAGCCACCGACTATCTTCAACATCGTTTTTAGATAGCACAACTTGGTCATCCACCGTTTTCTTCTCCAAAGAAGACACCAAACTATCTTCTTTCCAAAATGCCATCTTGATGTTCTTGGCACTGACGAACAACAAAAATTGACAATCCGACATTAATCGAACAATCTTCTCTCCAATGTTCTTCTTTCTGCCAAGCTGAATATAAGTGACTACTTGATAGCCCGATGTGTCAATACCTATGTTTGGAGGCATGGTCTCTATTGGAATGATTTGCCACGGCATCAGATATTTCTTCTCGTCATCTTTCTTCCCATATGACGCTTTCCAATGTTTATCCCAATAGCCTGTCCAGTGCTCCTTGTCAAACTTGAAGCAATAGCCGCCGGAAGCGACCGTCACACAGTTAGACCAGAACACGGACTTGAAGCCAATGCCCTTGTAACCGATCTTCTTAATGTCCTTGATCTTGTTTCCGTTACCCACATCGCACAATCCCTCTATGTCGCGCTTGGAGAATGCCTGTCCGTTGTGCATGAACACTAAGTAACCATTACTAATGAGTATTTTCACGTCTAGGCAACCCGCAGAAACCTCAAACGCATCCACTGCATTCTGAAACAGCTCAAATACAAACCGTTCCTCCTCTGTGTATATTCCAGACGAAAGCTGTATCAGGCTCTGCTCTTGCGTAGTCGCCTGATCTGGATTATTATAATCGCTTTTCTTCCTGCTGAGGTCAGCTATAAATGTATCGTTATTCATCCCCGAAAAGATTTTGCTCCTGATGCTCTTGATAAAACATCTTCTGTATTTTTTCCTTTGGTAAGCCAAAAAATGACTCAAGCTTATCTGGATAAAGTAATTTCCCTTTTCTATCCAGGAGTCTATTGACAATTATTTCTGTTGGAATCAAGACAAACATATCAACCTTTAAATCTTTAAATTGAGAAATGAGCCTCCTTTAAAAAGCCTTTTGGGGCAAAGAAATACCTGCCATACCTAAAATAATATATAAACAATCATGTCTTATCGATTCTTTTGTAGATATATAGAGCGTAAAAAAAGAGAACAGTGTATTAAAGACACTTTTATTAAGGATTCATGCAAGATGCCTATTTTGGACACTGACATACACTATAAACATGAACACTACAATGTACTAAGAATGTTTTGTGATAGAAAAAATACAAGAAAATAGTCATGTGGAATATAATGATGCCTAATCCTTTCTATATTAAATACTTTCTTCAACCATCTTAGTAATTTTTCTAAACCACCCTTTAACCTCACCATCGGGGTCAACTGCCTGAAGACGTTTATAATTCATCCCGTCCCTAAAACATACACTTAAATGGGATTTCGACTTATTATCCCCCATCTTACCGTCAAGATTGTTCTTTTCTGAATATTTATTTCCAAAAAGGCTTGGAACTCCATCCTGTGTTGTATCTATATCAACTTTATAAATATCTTTAATAGCATCTTGATGAAGATAATTCTCTATTTCTCTCTTATGAGTTAAGGTTGCATAAGATCCATCTTTTCTATTATTAATTTCATCAACAGCTTTCTTATAGCTATTCACGTCATTATCATAAATATGGAATTCTTTACAATGAAGAGATTTCAAGTATTGATTTTCTACCCAATACTTTAAGATTGACCCTCCTAAAGGAATTATAATGACCCGCTCATCAGCATCAATATCAATAATGCTGTCCTTAACATCACTATCATTTTCATGAAGACATCTATTAAAAGATTTAAAAGCAATAACATCAGTAGGACCTTCTACACAAATGATAACCTTTAACTTACTATATTGTTGTATTTCTGGCAATAATCCTAAAGTTTTAACAATATCAGAAAGCATGTCGTCACCTTTAGATATAATATTTGGAGTACCATCTTCCTTACGTGTTATAAAACGCATGCTATCAGTTGGAAGCTCTTTAGCTAAATTGGGACTATGTGTAGTTAAAATAACTTGACAATGCTCAGATTCTGACAACTTGATAAAAGAGTTAATCAATACATTCTGAAGATTAGGATGCATTGATGTTTCTGGTTCCTCTATTGCATAAATAACATCTTTTTTAGTATTACCTTCCTGTTTTGTTTTTCTCTTAGCTTCAGCCATAAAGAAACTGACCAATATCAGTCTTCTAATTCCACTTCCTCGCTTATTAAGTGGTATACCATCATTGGTATTCATTGATATAGAAAAAAGATTATTCCATTTCGAATCAGAGACTTTCGCGAAATGAGGAACAATGGAATCCGCTACATCTTTATCAAGCTTATTCAATGCATCATGAGTATTATTCGCTATTTGCATCGCATACTCTTCTACTTTTTGATTAATGTCCTTGATCGCATTTTGCTCTTGAGATATAGCTTCTTGAATTGCCAACTTCATGGGATTCTGAATCTCATCATCATTATCTGTGCAAGCACGATCACTTTGAAATAGTGCGTAATAAGGTAGATATTTCTCTAATTGATTCCAAATATTTTTAACATCGTTTGTCGATTTATCAATTGGAATAGGCACTTTTTTTAATTGTAAATCTGAAAATGAATCCCATATTGCCTTTCGCATTTGAGGATTACCCTTTAAATTTACAGACAAGTTTTTTTCTCTAACTATCTTTTGTAATTGGTTTTCTTTTAGAGAAAGAAGATTTTCTGCTCCTTCAACAGTTGGATGCCTTGTTATAATATATGTTGAACATGAAGGTTTTAATTTTCCACAATCATAGACCTTCCTAATACGCAATAAATCATCTCTTATAGTTAAGTATTCGTCTTTTAATGTTGTATTTACATTAGCATCAAGAACAAGTTTTTGGGGTAAATCACAAAAATCACAAATTAAGGACACAAACGGGGCACCAGCATAGTTCCGTGTTAGTTTACCCAAAGATCAAGGAAACTCTATACATGAAGAAGGGAAGATCAGAGACTCCATGCAGTTGCGCTCTGAATCTCTTGAGTTTGGAGTTGAGTGATTCAGCAGCGGCATTGGTTGACCTGTTGATAAAGTAATTGAGCACTTCCTCTTCTTTTAACCTTA
>DMYZ01000266.1:2989-3298 GCA_003483565.1 Prevotella sp. | reverse complement strand
AAATAAATGAATATAAATAAAATAGATGAAGAAAGTATCCATAGAGTATGAAACGGGATGCACACTGGAAAATATATCTTCAAATTATATTGACCAGACATCAAAATAAAGGCAACCAAATTAAAATAAAAGGAGGAAGATATTAAAAAAGATAGAATAATCCATAGTAATGCATTTATTCGGAATCAACAAGGAACAACAGATTATAGAGATGTTCAGCCATGGCGACAGCCGTGCCATGGACTTGTTATATGCCGAATACTCCGGCCTACTTACTGGTATATGTGCCCGATACATCCCAAATGAAGA
>DMYZ01000266.1:0-2732 GCA_003483565.1 Prevotella sp. | reverse complement strand
TGCTATTGAAGGAAAAAGCCATAAAGAAATAGCCAGAATACTTCATATCAAACCGGACACTTCAGCTTCACAATACTTCAGAGCTAAGAATATGCTTGCACGGATGATCAAGGATTTAAAAAAGAAGGAGAATAAACTATGAAGGAGCATTGGGAAAAGAACTTGCGCTTACGCATGCAGGGACTTCGGAAGGAAGCTCCTAAAGGATTTCTTGATGAAATAAAAAAAGAAATGGTACGCCGGGGGATCAGTTCCAGGCCCGCTCTAAGACCCACAAAAGTAACCAACTTATGGGTATACCGTTCCACAGCTGCAGCAGCAATTCTGCTGACAGTACTTTTTCTTATTCAACATTCATCCAAACACAATCTACATACATTCAGAGAATCTGACAGCCCACTTGCTTCAAAAACAACAGGCCAATCCATTCCTCTAAAAGAATCTTTCAGAAAAGTTTCAAGAACACAACCGGACTATACTTTACAAAAAAACATATACTCATCAAGTACAACTGTTTCCTCCCCAATCTCTGATACAACCAATACTGCAATCAGATCGGCTATTGATAAAACAGATACAACGTATGCAAACAACAAGACTATAGCCCCCGATAAAAAGCAAGAGGTACATAAGGAAAATTATACTTATGACAAAGGATATGAAACAGCCTCTCTTAATCACGAAGAACGAAAATCCAGACTGAGTTTTGGCACATCCTATTCCGGAGCCTTTGGCACGACATCAGACTTTGGTTCACAAAACCTGATGGCTGCCTCTGATCCTATATCATTTGATGATTTTCCAAACAAATATACTATAAACAATAGTACTATTCCTCCGAAGGTTAAGACTAAAACACAACATCATCTACCAGTAAAATTCGAACTATCTCTCCAATATCATCTTAACGACCGGTGGAGTATTCAAACAGGTGTCAACTATAGTTATCTCTCCTCAGATTTTACTTATGAAAATGCCTTATCCACTGACATAAAAAAACAGGAGCTGCACTATTTAGGAATACCGGTTGCTTTCAGCTATACACTACACCAAGGCCTGAGATATAACGTATACGGTACATTTGGAATGGAGGCAGCAAAGATGATAAATGGCCATTCTACAGAATATAATGTAGAACGCGAAATAAAGGAAAAACGACTGCAATACTCCACAAACGCAGCCTTGGGGGCTGAATTAAAAATAAACCAAGACTTCAGTATCTTCGCAGAACCTGGAGTAAGTTATTATTTTAACAATGGCAGTCAAATTGAAAATATTTACAAAACGAAACCTTGGAACATTGATCTAAAGTTCGGCTTGAGAATTAACATTACTAACCGCTAGGAGAAATATAGAAACAAATACAACTAACGATCTGTCCACATAAAAGGCTCGCTTCACAGCGAGCCTTTTGCTTATTATACAAAAACATTATGAATTTTATTTTAGCGAACAAGATTATTCGTCTATCACTTTTAATATTTAGTCATGGCATATCTAATTAAGAAGTTACAATATACGATCTTATTTCTTTGTTATTTCTTTTCTTCCGATCACAATATCGCTCACATTGCCTGCAAATATCATATCCAAGCATTGTGCCTAGGATAAAATCTTCTTCGGGAGAAAGCTCATTGAGAGGGCGATTTATCATCAATCGAATAGTATCCAGACATACCTCTCTGCCAAAAAAAAGATTAATGCTCTCATTGCCTGCCGGCTGAATAAGATATTTAATATTCAGATGCTGCAGACGAGTTACTGCAAACTGCTCATATTTTTTATTGAAAGTAAAGAGCACCATACGACGTACCCCTTTCGTATATTCATAAATATGATTCATCAGGACTTTCATGTCAGTTGATATTGACGGTGATGGCTGGATCCTATTCAATTTCTGCATCATAGATACGACTTTCAGATTTTAATTAAAGATGGGATTTGATGGACTCCAACCATGTATCAATACGCTTTTCGGTCTTATCATCTTCATTTACATCATCAAGAGCAAGACCTACCCAGATACCGTCAACAACAGATTCAGAATCATCAAAGCTATATCCATCGGTAGGAACACCTTCAAGAACTTCTGCACCGGCAGATTTAGCTGCATCATAAAGCTCTTTCATACCTCCACAAAAAGTGTCACTATAGCTTTCGCTGTCTCCACATCCAAAAATAGCTACTGTCTTTCCGCTTAATCCGACACGTTTCAAAATTGTGATACCATTATACCAGTCATCCTGAAGTTCACCAGCCCCCCAAGTAGAGGTTCCCAGAATAAGGTTATCATTGTCTTTGATAGTCTGCTCATCAAGATTAGCAACATCAACTGTTTCTGCGCCTAACTTACTGGCGATGGTTTCTGCTATAGACTGGCACGTACCAGTAGAGGAACCATAAATTATAACTGTTTTCTTCATTTTCTTTATGCTTATAATTAATATATTTCTTCTTATATACAATTGCAAAGATAAAGGATTTAAATGAAACTTGCAATACCTAATAATTATGGTTTTTCATAAAGAAATAAAATGTAAGGTAAAAGACAATATAACCATTCTTTTAAAATAATAAATATCTGACTATCAAAATATTACAAAACAACACATAAAATTAATTATATCGTATATACCTTACAGTATCCTATGTTATAAGGATACTTGAAAAGAATAGCATCATAAAAAATAATGAGATGGTTATTACACTCGCTTTGAATCAAACACAATTCT
>DMYZ01000205.1 GCA_003483565.1 Prevotella sp. | reverse complement strand
TGATCAACATCAACAGCTAAATCTGGATCAACATCATAATAGTCGGTAATAGAATAAGGCGAGCCAGCATTTCCCTTTACCACAGCAGGATGCTGCCTGGGAATTCCGTAAGCACTATAATCCGTTTTGCTGGCATGACGAATGACACCAATAAACCAAATGTGCGTAAAACCTAGTTTATGAATACGCCTGAGTGTCGGCTCGTCAAAAGTATTAAACTTACTACAACCATTTTCGGCAATCGTGCCGTTCACCTTACGAGTGACATTGCGATTGCCGAAAAGTCTCGGAAGAACTTGATAGATTAATATCTTTTCTTTCATAAATATTATTCCCTAAAAAGGGAAAAACAATTACTCAATACCATGAGCATTGATATTCCTGTCAATACGCCCGATCATGCCACGAAGAGCCTTACCAGGACCGCACTCAATAAATTCATCTGCACCAGCAGCAATCATATTCTGAACACTGGTTGTCCAACGAACAGAACTCGTAAGCTGAGCTATCAAGTTAGCTTTGATTTCAGCAGCATCAGTATGAGGCTTTGCATCCACATTCTGATACACAGGACACTTTGGAGTATTAAACGTTGTATTCTCTATAGCAGCTTGAAGTTCATCTTTAGCTGGCTGCATCAATGGTGAGTGGAAAGCTCCGCCAACCTTTAAAGGCAAAGCCCGCTTAGCTCCAGCAACCGTCATGGCCTCACAAGCCTTATTTATGGCCTCTATATTGCCAGAAATAACCAACTGGCCTGGACAATTATAATTAGCAGGCACTACAACATTTCCATCTACAGAGATTTCCTTGCAAATTTTCTCAATAACATCATCAGCAAGAGCAATAATAGCAGCCATAGTACCCGGGTTAGCTTCACAAGCCTTTTGCATGGCATTGGCACGCGCTGCGACCAATTTCAATCCATCCTCAAAGCTTAAAGCACCAGCAGCAACCAAAGCAGAAAATTCACCCAAAGAATGACCGGCAGTCATATCAGGCTTAAATTCATCACCTAGACAAAGAGCCGAGATAACACTATGAAGGAATACAGCAGGTTGCGTAACCTTAGTTTCCTTCAACTGCTCGTCTGTACCAGCAAACATAATATCAGTAATCTTGAAACCAAGAATCTCATCAGCCTGATCAAACAATTTTTTTGCGAGTGTATTATTTTCGTAAAGGTCCTTACCCATTCCTACGAATTGCGAACCCTGTCCTGGGAAAACAAATGCTTTCATATTATTTTTTAATTAATTTATTATTATCAATTAGCTGCAAAGATACAAAAAAATAAAAACCTACATGCAAAAAGAAAAGCAATTCACAGAAAAGGACAAAAAAAACCCCGAAACACTCCAGAGAAGTGATCGGGACCTTTATCTTGATTTGCTTTACAGTGCAATTAAAATTATCACCAGTAAAGATCAGTTATTATTCAGCAACCTTTGCTGGTTCTTCTGCCTCTGCTTTAGGAGCTTCAGCCTCTGCTTTAGGGGCTTTAGCCTTAGGAGCCTCAGCCTGAGCATTCTCTGCAACAACAGTTACAGGAACCTGAATTTCTACTTCCTTATGGAAGTGAACAGTTGCCTCATAATTGCCAACCTTCTTAATATCCTTCATCGTAATTATCTTACGATCAATATCGAAACCCTTCTTAGCAAGTTCATCAGCGACAATAGCAGCTGTAATAGAACCGTAAGTTACACCTGTAGCTGCAACCTTTGCTGTAATAGTAAGAGCAACATCCTTAAGAGCCTCACCCTTCTTTTCAGCTGCAGCCTTAAGTGCTTCAAGCTTTTTAGCTTGCTGCTTCATATTTTCAGCCAACTGCTTCCTTGCTGCAGGAGAAGCTATAATGCCTTTGCCTGTAGGAATAAGATAGTTACGACCGTAGCCATTCTTCACATTAACGATATCGTTCTTGTATCCAAGTCCGATAATATCTTCTTTAAGTATAATTTCCATGTGTTACCTTCTTTTTTAAATTACTTCATCAAATCGGCTACATAAGGAAGAAGTGCGATCTGGCGTGCACGCTTTACAGCCTGAGCCACACGACGCTGATACTTTAAGGATGTTCCTGTAATACGACGTGGTAAGATCTTACCCTGCTCATTCAAGAATTTCTTCAGGAACTCAGGATTTTTATAGTCAATATACTTAATACCGCTCTTTTTAAAACGGCAATACTTCTTCTTTCTTGTATCGATAGAAGGAGCTGTCAAATAACGGATTTCTGATTTTTTCTGCTCTGCCATGATTAAGCCTCCTTATTACCTAATTTGTTTCTTCTCTTCTCAGCATACTGTGCAGCATACTTGTCAAGTTTAACAGTCATGTAACGAATTACTTTTTCGTCACGACGATAGCTTGTTTCGAGTGTTTTTACTAAAGTTGGCTCGCCTTTGAATTCCAGCAGGCAATAGAAACCTGTGGATTTCTTCTGAATAGCATAGGCCATCTTCTTGAGTCCCCAAGTCTCTTCATTCAGAATTTCAGCACCATTGTCGGTGAGAATACTCTTGAATTTAGCGACCGCTTCCTTCATCTGTTCGTCAGACAAAACGGGAGTTAAAA
>DMYZ01000077.1:7183-18136 GCA_003483565.1 Prevotella sp. | reverse complement strand
AAATTAAGTGTATAGCTATTATTGCTTACACAAGCAATAGTTCTCTCTGTGGTGGATTTAATAATGCAGTCATAAAGAAACTCCAGCAGACTATAGATGGGTATAAAACTCAGGGTATAGCTGATATTGTCGTATATCCAATAGGCCGAAAGGTCGAGGATTACGTCAAGCAACGAGGTATTAAGACTGCAGGAAGTTTTTTGGAACTAGCAGAAAAGCCTGATGCCGTGGCTTGTTCTGCAATTGCTAAAGAAGTAGCTTTGCATTATAAGCATGGTGATTTTGATAAGGTTGATATGATTTTTCATCATTTTAAAAGTGCTGGTTCTCAAGTTCTTACTTATAGGACATTGATACCTATAGATCTTTCTACAGAGGCTATTGGTGCTGAAAATGATCGTGACTTGTCTAGTAATGTGGCTACAGCTAAGGTTCAAGAATATCTTCGTAGGAAGAAGGAAACTGCAAGAAAACGTTCTGACGGTGTTATGCCCTTGAATGATGATTTTATTGTTGAGCCAGATCTGCATACAGTTCTTCAAAAACTTATTCCAAATCAACTTGATTTGTCTGTATATACCGCTTTACTTGATAGTAATGCCAGTGAGCATGCTGCTCGTATGGTAGCGATGCAGACTGCAACAGATAATGCGGATGATTTATTGAAGAGTCTTAACCTGCAATATAATAAGAGCCGTCAACAGGCTATTACTAATGAATTGCTGGATATTGTATCGGGATCAGTCAATAACTAATTTTGTTACTGATAGAAAAATAATGCCAGGAGAAACTTTTTAAAGGAAGTTTCTCCTGTTTTATAAGGTTTATATGGAAAAGAAGCAACAGTTATTATCAGATATTGTTAAAGGTTTTTTTTGCGGTTTCTTGTCGGGAGTTCTTGACCGTCGCCAACCGAGTTGGCGATTTGAGCAAAATTCGAAACTTGTTAAGCAGGTAATAGCTGATTATTTTGATTGTTTTGCAGTGTATTTCTGTAATGTGACATTTCCGATTATATTATCATCTAATTTTAATAATTATGAGGAAGCTCAGCTTGATATGAGTAGGCATCATTTTTCTGATGAAACTCCGGTAAAGATGCTTATGCGTTATGCTTGCCAATCTAAAGAGCTTTATGCTTTTATGGTTGAAATTTATCAGAAAGAGATGATAAAACTTTTAGAAGGAAATTTTACAGGTGAAATTGACAATACAGATATGTATTATCAGCGTGCTGTATTGGAAGGTCATCAGTTAGGATTCAATGAAGAAAATAAGAAAAGCTGAATTTATTAATTCAGCTTTTTCTGTTAGGAAAGTACAGACCTTATCTTCTATCTTTACTTTTTATGTTTTTTACAATAAAATATTTCCTTTGTTTTCTTTGAGATAACCATGTCGATAAGCATAAAGCAGCATTTGTAGGTCTGCTATTTGTGCTTTAAGTTCTTTACCTTTGTCGGTATCTTCTACAAGCATTCGATGACTACTCATTTCTACAATTTGCGTTGTACTCTTGATATCTGTTCCTAATCGGATCGCATCCTCTGTACTTGTGAAAGGTTCATGCTGTACTAATTGAAAACCTCTGCTGTGGTACACCAAGGTATATCCAGCAATACCTGTTTCTTTATGATAAGCTTGACTGAATCCTCCATCAATGACCATTAGTTTTCCTTCTGCTTTAATTGGGTTCTCTCCGCTTGATGCATGAACAGGTACATGACCATTGATAATGTGGCGGTTTTCTCCTTTTACGCCGAAGGCATCAAGGATTCCATCTACAATTTTCGGGCTTTCACGAAGTTTATAATAATATCCTTTTTCCTCATGCCATGTATTTTTGTCTGCAATAAAATAACGTTCAAATGTTGCCATTTTTGATTTATCAAAAAGAGGACTGTCAGGGCCACACCAGAGATAAAGAAAATAATCTGTAGCATATCTCTTTTCAGACTCATCTGGATCATCTTGAAATGCAGTTCGAATTAACATTTCTATTTGATGCATAAGCTCTTTCCCTTTATATTCTTGACCTGGAAAAATTTCAATATTTTTTAAGGATCCATCTTCATTGAGCGGAATACTTGCATGGAATAATAGATTTCCATTGCATATTTCATACATGCCCCCGTGCTGCAAAAGAAGTTGGATATGTCTCTGTAATTTTTCACTCATTTTAAAGGACCGCCGTAGTTTGCTCATGAGTAGTTCTTCGCCTTTGGTTAATCTACAAGGATTTTTGGGGTCGATAGTCGGGAACATACACGACGTCAGAGGATATTCTTTGCCTTCAATAGTAATTGTACCTTTAGAAAAGTTGATGGCATTTAGAGGTTCTCTTTTTTTCAATCCCCAATGTGGGTTCCTGTTAAATATCCTAGCTTCTTCCTTAAACTGTAATACTGTGATGGCCTTATGCATTTGAGCTGTAAGTTGTGTAGTTTTAGAATCTTGTTTTTTTGCTCCTCCACTAAGTCTTGGTTGAAATTCGATGCATGGATCATCTTTATAAGTCTCCATAGCAAATGTTGCTAATGGGACGAGGTTGACTCCATAGCCTTCCTCAAGTGTCGTCAAATTATAGTATCTTAGAGATAGTCGGATCACATTGCATATTAAGGCTCCGTTTCCAGCTGCTGCACCCATCCATGAAATATCGTGATTTCCCCATTGAATATCCCATTTTTCGTATCCATCAAGTGTATCCATGATAATATGGGCGCCGGGGCCTCGATCATAGATATCACCTAGAATGTGAAGTTGGTCAATAGCCAAGCGTTGGATGACATTAGCGAGTACAATGATAAAATTATCAGCACGACCTGTTGATATGATGGTATCAATGATGGTATCAATATATGCTGCTTTATTAGTATCATCAGTGCGTTCTAGCAAGAGTTCTTCGATGATATAACTAGACTCTGTAGGAAGACTTTTACGTACATTACTTCGAGTATACTTACTGGAAACATCACGGCATACAGAGATGAGCCGATGAAGGGTTATTCTGTACCAGTCGTTTAATTCTTCATCTGTAGATTTGATGAGTTGTAGTTTTTCTTCTGGATAATAGATCAGTGTACATAGTTCTCTTTTTTCTGCATCACGAAGAGTATTACCGAATAATTCGTTTACCTTTCTTTTTATATTTCCTGAAGCATTTTTCAATACATGCCGAAATGCTTTATATTCGCCATGTATATCTGCAAGAAAGTGTTCTGTACCCTTAGGCAAGTGCAGTATTGCTGAAAGATTGATAATCTCTGTGCTTGCAGATGCTATTGTTGGAAAACTTTTAGAAAGTAGTTCTAGATATTTAATATTTTGGTCAATGTCTTCTTGCTTCATAGTAGTTTATTTAATGTATTTCTTTATTGTTTTGGAAAGTTTGTCTCTTTTCTGGGGAAAAGGAATGAATCCTTCTGTTAGGCCAGTTTGCTGTATGAGTACAGCAAAGAGAGAAGCTGCAAATCCTGTAAGTTTTAGTTTCCGGATTTTTTCTTCCAGCTCATCGTCATTGTATTCTGTGTCGTGTAGTAAGTGATGTAATTGTTGGAACATAGACAATGGAATATTTTGATGAGACATTCTTTTTTTGATGAGAAGAATATGAAAGATGATAGAATCATCTGTAATTTTATGAGTTTCTTCCTCAACTTTTGATTGATAGGAGTATAATGTCTGACGGCATATTGCATATACTTGTTCGGACATGTCTTTATTCGTAGTGAGTCGTGTAAACAGACTATTTGGTATTTCGAATATTTGAGTATTCCATTTTAACTTCTTTAGATATGTATTTTCCATTTTCGCCAGCGTCAGCACAGCACTGGCTTTTTTTATCATTGTGTTTTGATATATTTTAGTTTGTAAAATACGCTTCAGCAGGTAATGCTCTATATTCCACTTACTTATATGCCCTAAAGGAATTATTAGATATGGAATTCCCATTTTTAAAGCCTTTTGTGCTAGTCGAGAATCTTTGATTTGCCATGCACCAAAAATTAATAATACATCTGTATTTTCAAGTTTGCTCACTACTTCTATATCTTGTGGCAACTCGTTAGCAAGAATAGATATTAAGTCTCGATGGATATCAATCTGCTGGAGACATTTTGAAATATGGATACAAACCTTCAATGCAATAAAAATTCTTTATAAATTTTATTTATAATTTATGAGATGTAAAATCACGTTTGTCGGCAAATATATATGCGATATAATAATGTAAATGGTTCCAAAGAAGTCCAATTTCAAGGAATGCCATCTTCCACATAGGCAAATCTTCATCAAAAGGTTTTATTGCTTTTTTGGCAATACTAATTCGGATAAAGTATAATAGTAACAAGGCTAGAATCGCGCAACCCAGTATAACCCAGTTTTGTAGGATAGTGGCATAAGTAATTATTGTTATATTAATTAGAAAATCAAAAAAAGGTAGCAGTTCATTGAAGACAACTTTGGCATGAATACCGTGCTTTCTTTTGAGATCTTTTTTAGCAGCAAGATAAAAGAGATGCCCGTTGAGCCAGTGTCTGTTACTGGGTACTTCTTGTTCTAGCCATGCTTTTCGATCAAGGACAACATTCGTATGAGAGCTGTCTGCATATTTGTTAACAAGGAAAAAATATTCACCTCGTCTTTGATGGAGATTGCCGAGAAAACCTTCTTTGTCGAGAAAAATGCTTTTACGAAAAGCAATATTAGGCATGTTTGTTATATAAGCTGTATTGTTTATAGCCTTATTTAGCAAATAGTGAGCAGTGAGGATATGCTCAAAACGTTTGTAATCAGAAGTATTGTGATTATAATATGCATAACTTAAGATCAGATTGGAGTCCTTTGTACATTTAGATGACATAGCTTTTAACCATAAATCTGAAGTGGGTTGACAGGATGGATCAACAAGAATAATCCATTCGTGTTTAGCAGCCTTGACACCAAGAGTGATTTGGAGTTTTTTTCTACTCATGTACCTTGAAGAAAGAGGAATGTAGGTGGTATAGAGATGCTTGTTGTTAGCATATTTCTTTAATACCATTTCTGTATCTCCTTGGTCTTCTTCTGTAATAACAATAACTTGATAATCTGTAGGATAATCCTGAGTTAAAAACAGGGATAGGTTTCTATCCAGTGCATTGGCACTGTCGTGTGCCGGAATGATAATAGAGATAGGGGGAAGCTGATTATCTTCAACTTCCATAGTATCTATAGAAAGGTGATGCAGCAGAGGGTTTATAAGCGAAGAAATGATCGCTAATAGAACTACTGCTGCACCGACTGCAATTGTTATTTCATCTACTGCCAACATATTTGCAAAGGTAGTAATTATTTTGATTAAGCAAATATGTTTCGGAAAATTTTTATAAATCTTCAGTAATATAACCTATGGGAAGCTTACGGCAATTGTATTGGCTAGCCATAATTTCACCGTATGCCCCGGCTGAGCGTAGTGCAATAAGATCACCTCGATGACTCTTATTTATATCAATAGCTTTTGCAAATACATCACTAGACTCACAGATCGGACCTACAACATCGTATGTTTCTTTTGCTTCGTCGCTACTGATATTTTCTATCTTATGGTAAGCTTGATAGAGAGCAGGACGTATCAGGTCTGTCATACCGGCATCTACAATAACAAACTGTTTTGCTGTGCCTTGTTTGATATATAATGTGCGAGTAATCAAGCTCCCCATCTGACCAACTACGGCCCGTCCAAGTTCAAAGTGGAGTTTTTGGCCTAAACGTAACTTCAGATGTTGTGCGTAAGTATCAAAATATTCTTTAAAATCAGGTATTGGTACACGGTTTGGATGTTTGTAGTCAATACCTAATCCACCGCCAACATTAATGTGCTCAACTTTGATATGGTGTTGCTCCAAAGAATCCTGCAATTCGTTGATACGATTACATAGTGTTTCGAAATCTCCCATATCAAGTATTTGTGATCCGATGTGGAAGTGAAGACCTATAAATTTGACATTTGTCATCTTTTGAGCTTTTTCTATGACCGGAATCATATCACGCATAGCAATACCAAATTTGTTTTCAGCTAACCCCGTGGTAATATTCGCATGAGTGTGGACGCCTATGTTAGGATTTATACGAAAAGCTACTCGGGCTATCTTGCCTTTTACAGAAGCCAATTCATTGATAACTTCCAGTTCTGGGACGCTTTCTACATTGAAGCAAAAGATGTCCTTATCTAAAGCCAAATTTATTTCCCAATCACTTTTCCCTACACCAGCAAAGACAATCTTGTTGGTTGGAAAACCGACACTGCAGGCTCTCGTAATTTCGCCTCCGCTTACACAGTCTACACCAAATCCTGTTTGGCAAATAACATTGAGTATCTTTGGATTGGCATTTGCTTTAATGGCGTAATGTACAATGAAGCCTTCGTGTTTATTTGCTTCTGTTGTGATTGCATGAAGAGTCCGATGAAGCAAATCTGTATCATAATAATAGAATGGCGTCTGTATTTTCTTAAATTTATCTATAGGAAATAGTCCTTTCATTGTTGATTTATCCTTTTATTTTTTATTATTGAATAGCATTTTGCTGAAATTCTGTAAAGCTCTCTTTTTATCGGCTTCACGGATTAAGAAAGATATATTGTAGTTGGATCCTCCATAAGATATCATTCTTACAGGGATATCTTTCATAGCATCTGTTGCTATAGTTTCAAAGCCAACATTACTCCAGTCTAGGTCTCCTACTACACAGATAATACACATGTTGGAATCAACTGTAACTGTACCGTATTTCTTGAGCTCATCAACAACCTCATCTAAATGGGTATCGTTATCAATGCTCATACTGACGCCTACTTCTGATGTGGTAATCATATCAATAGGAGTCTGATAGCTTTCAAAGATCTCAAAGACTTTACGCAGGAATCCTGTGGCAAGGAGCATACGGCTGGATTTTATTTTAATAGCAATGATATTGTCTTTGGCAGCAACGGCCTTGATTTTGCCCTTTATGATGACGTTGTCAATGATAGTCCCCTCAGCTTTAGGATCCATAGTGTTTTTCAGACGTACGGGTATACCTGCATATTTGGCAGGTTGGACACAAGTCGGGTGAAGTATTTTTGCACCAAAATAAGCTAACTCAGCTGCTTCTTCAAAATTAAGCTGATGTACAGCTTCTGTATGATCTACAATACGCGGATCGTTGTTGTGCATGCCATCAATGTCTGTCCAGATCTGGATTTCATCAGCAGGTAGAGCTGCACCAATTAAAGAAGCTGTATAGTCAGATCCTCCTCGTTGAAGATTATCAATTTCACCGTAGGCATTACGGCAAATGAAACCTTGCGTTATATAGATTTGATAGCCTTGATTAGCTTCCATGACATCATGCAATTTCTCTTTGATATATTGAGGATCAGGTTCTGCATTTTTGTCTGTACGCATGAAGTCAAGTGCATTTAGCAAAACAGCTTTAATTCCTGTTTCTTTGAGATAATTGACAACCATGTTCGTACTGATAATTTCACCTTGTGCAACAATACTTTTTTCCTCAAAAGAGGTAAAAAGATCTTTTGTGAAAGAACGCAGATAATTGAATTCTCCCGAAAGAAACTCACGAGTGTTTTTTTTCATTTCATCAGTAGAGTAAAGATTTGTTACATGTTTCATGTATTTATCTTCCAACTTATTGATGACTTCGTTGGCACCTTCTGGGTTTTTCTTGTAAAGATAATTGCTTATCTCAACTAGTGAATTGGTTGTGCCGCTCATAGCAGAGAGCACTATAAATGTAGGTTCGCCCGATTCTGTGATTAATGTGGATACTTCTTTCATACGCTCAGGCGTGCCGACAGAAGTACCTCCGAATTTCATAACCTTCATAGTCGTATCTTTTTGTATTATTTTTTAGTTTTCTTCTCTGAATTCTGCATCTTCTGTTAAGTCCAGATGGTTATATTCGCTGGTAACATCACCGATATGCTTATCCTTGCAGCGATATACTATGCCTGGGTATTTACTCAGCAGAGGTATGTTGTGGGTCGTTATGATGACAGCCGTGCCTGTTGCCGTAATGTCCTTGAGAAGTTGAATGATACTACTAGCTGTCTCTGGATCAAGATTGCCGGTCGGTTCATCTGCAATAATTATCTTTGGATGGTTTAAAATAGCGCGCGCAATAGCAATGCGCTGTTGTTCTCCTCCAGAAAGTTCATGGGGCATTCTTTCAATTTTATCTGCCATGTCGACTTCTTTCAGTACCTCATTGATTCGTTCCTTAATCTTGACTTTATCCGTCCAGCCTGTAGCTTTCAGTACAAATTGTAAGTTTTTATTTACGCTGCGGTCATGCAATAGTTGGAAATCCTGAAAGATAATGCCCATCTCTTTGCGAAGTGCTGGTATTTCTTTCCGTTTTAAATTTCTGAAGTCACGGCCGAGAACTTCACATTTTTCAGCCTCATCTTTATATATATCAAGTTCACAGTAAATGGTTTTCATCAGGGAACTTTTTCCTGATCCAACTTTTCCAATTATATAAATGAATTCTCCTTCATCAACATGAAAGTTAACATCTTGGAGGACCAGATAATCTTCTTGATAAACGTTTACCTTCTCGTAATCTACCAACATAATGTTATATTATATTATTATTTTCTTTTATATGTTCCTAAAAATTTTGCCAGACGCCGATCCTTATCCCAATCTGGTTGGTGGCGTTTCAGTAGTTCAGCTGCTAAATCTTCTATTCTTATGCCCTTATCGGTTAGGAGAACTATCAGATGATAGAGTAGGTCAGCTCCTTCATAAACAATTTTATCATCTGTACCAGATACAGCTTCTATAACTGTTTCCAAGGCTTCTTCGCCAACTTTTTGTGCAATGCGTTTGGTGCCTTTTTTAAAGAGCGCTGTTGTATAGCTCCCTTCTGGCATTTCCTTGTGACGCATATCTATGAAGTTCTGTAACTCAGTGAGAAAAAATATAGGATTATATTTATTGTCTTCTCCCCAACAGGTATCAGTGCCTTTATGGCAGGTCGGTCCATCTGGACGAACTTCCAAAAGTAGGGTATCATTATCACAGTCGCTTTTGATGCTGATGAGGTTTAGAAAGTTGCCAGACGTTTCTCCTTTTGTCCAAAGGCATTGGCGGGAACGACTCCAAAAAGTTACTTTCTTGGTTTCTATTGTCTTATTGACGGCCTCTTCATTCATAAAACCCATCATCAGAACGTTTTTGGTTACGGCATCTTGGATGATAGCAGGAATGAGTCCACCCATTTTCTTGAAATCTAATTCCATATAAATTATATTCTTACGTTTATTCCTTCTTTTCTTAAATATTTTTTCAAATCAGGGATAGCAATCGTACCAAAATGAAACACACTGGCAGCCAAAGCTGCGTCAGCTTTCCCTTTAATGAAAGCATCTTTGAAATGTTCTTTTGTACCCGCTCCGCCACTGGCTATGATGGGAATGCTTAAATTCTCAGCCAGACTAGCTAAAGCTTCATTAGCAAAACCTTGTTGTACTCCGTCGTTATTCATACTGGTAAAGAGAATTTCACCGGCACCTCTATCAGCAGCTTCTTTGGCCCAGTCGAAAAGATTAAGGTCTGTCCTTTCCCGTCCACCCTTGACATAGCAATACCACCCATCTTTATCATAACGTGCATCAATGGCACATACGCAGACTTGTGAACCGTAATGCTGGGCAATTTGTTCAATAAGTTTTGGATGTTGTATGGCTGCACTGTTTATACTTATTTTGTCAGCGCCAGCATTTAACAGACGATCGACATCGGCAATTTCGTTTATGCCCCCCCCTACAGTGAAGGGGATATTAATTTCAGCAGCTACGCGTGATACCATATTAGTAAAGGTTTTACGCCCTTCAGCACTTGCTGTAATATCTAGAAATACCAGTTCGTCAGCTCCGGCCTCACTATAAGCTTTTCCCAGTTCAACTGGATCACCGGCACTGCGTAGATGAACAAAGTTTGTCCCCTTTACGGTCTCGCCATTTTTTACGTCAAGACAAGGAATGATTCTTTTTGCTAATCCTTTATTATTCATTGCTTGCTAATTAATTTCTATTTGATTAAAATCAAATAAGCTGACATCAATCTTTCCTTCATAAAACGCTTTTCCAAAAACAACAGCCGGGATACCTGCTGCTTCCAGATTTTCTATATCCTGATTACAAGAGACTCCACCACTGGCTATTAAATGTAACTGGGGATACTTGTCCATAATCTTACTGTAAAGGGAAAGGGCAGGTCCTTGTAGTGTGCCATCCTTACTTATTTCTGTGCAGAGAACGTTTTTTACTCCTTTGTCTATGTATTTTTTTAGAAAAGGTAGTAAATCCTCTGACGAATCTTTTTTCCATCCATTAATGGATATTTTGCCGTTTCTTACATCAGCTCCAAGGATAAGTCGGTCTGAACCATATTGGCTGAGCCATTCAAGAAAAAGATCTGGATAGGTTACAGCAATGGACCCCACTGTCACCAAAGAGGCTCCATGATCGTAGGCCTTTTCAATATCATCTCTTGTTTTTATGCCTCCACCAAAGTCAATTTTCAGATGAGTAGTCCTGGCAATGTCATCAAGGACTTTTTCATTGACAATATGTTTGGATTTTGCGCCATCGAGATCAACTATATGCAGACGGGTAAAACCGCAATTTTCAAAATTCTGAGCCACTTCAACAGGATTGGCATTATAAACTTTTTTCTGATTATAGTCACCTTTGGTAAGTCGGACACATTGTCCATTTATAATATCAATAGCGGGTATAATTTCTATTTTCTTAGTCATACCTTATCCTTGTTTTACAATTTCTAAGAAATTTTTCAATATTTGTTCTCCTGTTTTTCCACTTTTTTCCGGATGGAACTGACATGCGTAAAAATTATCTTTGTGGAGACTGCTGCTATAATCATTGATGTATTTAGTTTCACCAAT
>DMYZ01000077.1:0-6986 GCA_003483565.1 Prevotella sp. | reverse complement strand
CAATCAACATCCCCTTCTTCGGAATGCTTACAGAGTAATTGTTGTCCTACACAAATACCTAATACCGGTTGTTTCAGCTCCCTGATAACATCATCTAGTTGATGTTCCTTTAGATACTCCATTGCTTCCCTGGCGTTTCCCTGTCCAGGGAAAAGGACACCATCGGCCTGCTGGAGTTCTTCTGCACTGTCGGTAAGAACAGGATTAATACCTAGCCGTTTTATAGCATTAATGACGGAATAGATATTGCCAGCATTATATTTTACAATAGCTATATTCATTAACTGAAGATTATAGTCTTGTTATGGTAAGTAAGAATTTTATGTTCAATATGTTTGGTAACAGCACGACTAAGAACAATTTTTTCAATATCCCTGCCTTTTCGTACCAGGCTTTCCGGAGTGTCCTTATGAGTAATGCGGACAACATCTTGTTCAATAATTGGCCCTGCATCAAGTTCAGCTGTAACATAGTGGCTTGTAGCACCAATAATTTTGACTCCTCGTTCCCAGGCTTGATGATAAGGTTTAGCACCTACAAAGGCGGGAAGGAAGGAGTGGTGAATATTGATGATATGGTTTGGATAAGTCTTGATCATGTCATCACTGATAATCTGCATGTATCTGGCAAGAACGATAAGAGAGATTTTCTCTTTTTTCAGCAGTGTCATCTCTGCCTTTTCTACTTCAGATTTATTGCTGTGGTCCTTTTTGATAGACCATATATAATAAGGTATGTTGAATTGTTCTGCAACATATCTCAAATCTTCATGATTACTTATGATACATGGTATTTCTACGTTCCATTCTCCTGCTTTATATCTTGCAAGCAGATCATACAAGCAGTGGCTCATCTTACTGACAAATATCGCCATGCGAGGTTTCTCGTCATTGAAGTAGAGATTAAATTCCATCTTGTATCGTTGTGAATATAACGTCCTGAAGTAATCTTCCAGCTTGTCTCTAGGAATTAGAAAATCATCAAGTTCCCATTCGATACGCATAAAGAACATTCCATCCTCTCGATCAACGTATTGGTCTAGATATACAATGTTACCTTTATTATCTGTTATAAATCTAGTTACTTCCGATATAATACCCGGTTCGTCCGGGCAATGGAGTAGCAAAATAGCCGCTGGTTTCATACTTTATTGCTATATTTGAACTTTTAGTATTGTCTACTTTCTTACTCATTTTGTATGAGATACTGCAAAGGTACAATTTTTCTTTCAATCTATATTAATAAAGCTTACTTTTCTTACAATTGTACAGAAAAAGGTGTGGTTATGATTATAAAATTAGCAAATTATTCATCTTTATGATTGGCTGTGTGAAGAATGAGGGAGGTGGCGCTGATCGTAAAGAGGGTATTATCAGAAATTACTCTTTTTTCCCGATCTTTTAATCTCTCAAATCCGACAAAAGTACCCGTATAACTCGGCCCATCTTGAAGAATATATTTCAATTTGGCTTTCTTGTCCTTGCAGACAGTAAGAATACAATGAGTCATATCAATATTGAGATCACCTGTTTCAATCGGACAATTAATGTCATTGCCTTTCATATATCGTCCGATAATGTTTTTCCCGAAATGCAAGGGAATAACTTGCTTATAGTGGAATGCATTTTCAATGACAACAATTGAACCGTATCCCGTCTCGTTTTCTTCTGCCTCCTGATCAGGATTTTCTTCATCCTGTGTATTTCTTATTTTTGAGACTCCTAAACGAATGCCAAATTCTTTGCTACATAGGGGACATTGGAAGACTAGCGATTGGCCTGATTTATATTTAGTTTCGTCAAAAATAATATAATTGTCGCATTTCGGACAACGGACTCTTTTCATTTTTTTTTAATCTTTAATGCGAACAATCCAGCTACCGGCGAATTCTTCTTTGTCATTAATCTTGTTAAGTGCATCCTGTGCATCCTGCTGGTGAGGATAATGGCCTATAATCACTTTTGCTGTACCATGATTAAGTAATATTCTTGCAGATATAAAGCCTTGATTTTTGAGTCTGTTGACATAAGCTATAGCATTTGTTCTTGTTGTATGACTAGCAACAACGATGCTGTAATCATTTTCTGTATTACCAAGAGCCGTTGGTTGTATTTTAGAGATTTTATTTTTTATACGAGCAGAAGAATCAGATAAGTTTGCTGTCTGTTTGATCTTTTTATTTTCTTTTAATTTTAAAGGTATTGTAGAAATAATATCACTTGGAATTATTTTATAAAGAATCCCTGTATCGATATTACTTTCAGTCAGCAAGGTTGATTTGCTGTTTCCCAACGGAGTGGAAAATAGGAAAAAAGCAATAACAATAATGCATACGGCAGCAATGTTCCTCAACATGCTAACACGGATACTGATGATTTTTGCTTTTTCTGGCTCTTCGTTTGGTTGCAGAGCTATTTCTACAGCTTCGTTTTCTGGTAAAGTGTTCTCTTTTTGGAAAGCATTTACAAAAACTTTTTGTTCTTTTACTATTGTATTTATTTTCTGAAAACCAAAACTGTCCAAACCATAGTATTCCGGCGTTGCAAGGCCTGCTTCACATGGCTCGAAAGCATATTTTCCATTTTCATTGATAGATAGCTTGCCTAGGCCTGTAAGTTCATATTCATTTTCATTTTCAAGATGTTGTTTTAATTCATTTACTTCATCTTCAATACGACTTAATGCTTCTGGATAGCTGATATCGTAAGCTTCTACGTATGACTGCACAAGAAGTGAATCATTCATCTTTAGTTGAGAATTGAAACCTATGGTACGAAGAGGAGGCAGGAAAATTTCATTTTCACTGTCATATGAAGCCTCAAGATGGTGCGCCATAAATCCACCAAAGTCAGGAATGATAACACAGTCATTGCTTAGAAGCAATATTTCGATATGTCGATTCAAATTTATCACATTGCAAAATTAATGTTTTTTTTTGTAAGAAACAACTTATTTGCTAAAAAAAGTACATTTAATAATAAATACGTTTTTTTATTTTGTCATTCCTATGGAAAATAGTATCTTTGCTTTGTTTTTATTTATTTAGAGTAAAAGATGGAATATAAAGAAACGGAAATTAAAGGTGTATGGATTTTAGAGCCTAAGGTCTTTAATGATGCTCGCGGCTATTTCTTTGAAGCCTGGAAACAGGCTGATTTTGATGAGCATATAGGCTACCATGTACCTTTTGTTCAGGATAATGAATCCAAGTCAAGTTTTGGTGTTCTTCGTGGTCTTCATTATCAAAAGGGAACATATTCTCAGGCCAAGTTGGTTCGTGTCATTAAAGGCAAAGTTCTTGATGTCGCAGTTGATATCCGCAAGCGTTCTTCAACTTTTGGCAAATATGTCATGGTAGAATTAAGTGAGGATAATAAGCGCCAATTCTTTATTCCGCGTGGATTTGCCCATGGTTTCCTTGTCTTAAGCAACGAGGCTGTCTTTACTTATAAAGTTGATAATGTTTATGCACCTGGTCAGGAAGCAAGTATCAGATGGAATGATAAGGATATAAATATTCTATGGCCTATTGATCAAGCTAAGGTGCTGACAAGTGAAAAAGATCTTAAAGCTAAAAGCCTGAAAGAGGCTGAAGTTTTTGAATAAATATAAAAATGCCATGAATATTGCTATTATAGGAACAGGATATGTCGGTTTAGTCTCGGGTACGTGTTTTGCTGATACTGGGGCTAATGTGACTTGTGTTGATGTTGATGCCAATAAAATAGAACTTTTGAAGAAAGGGGAAATACCTATTTATGAACCAGGGTTAGATGAACTAGTTCTAAAAAATGTTCAAGCAGGCAGACTTAAATTCTCAACATCCCTTCCTGATGTTCTTAATGATCAGCAGATTGTCTTTTCTGCTGTTGGTACACCTCCTGATGAAGATGGAAGTGCTGATTTGAAGTATGTCCTTCAGGTTGCACGCACTATCGGGCAGAACTTAAATAAATATATGGTTGTGGTAACCAAAAGTACTGTCCCAGTGGGTACTGCAAAAAAAATTCGTGCGGTTATACAAAAGGAACTTGATGATCGTGGAGTTAATGTTAAATTTGATGTCGCCAGTAATCCGGAATTTCTTAAAGAAGGTAATGCCATTAAAGATTTTATGAGTCCGGACCGTGTCGTTGTTGGTGTGGAGTCAGATCGGGCTAAGGATATATTGACTAAACTTTATAAACCTTTTTTGCTTAATAATTTTCGTGTTATCTTTATGGATATTCCATCTGCTGAGATGACAAAATATGCTGCTAATTCTATGTTGGCTACCCGTATATCATTTATGAATGATATTGCTAACCTATGTGAAAAAGTTGGCGCAGATGTAAATATGGTTCGTGCGGGCATCGGCAGCGATACTCGTATTGGGCGTAAGTTTTTATATGCGGGATGTGGATATGGTGGAAGCTGTTTTCCTAAAGATGTTAAGGCCTTAATCAGAACGGCAGATAATGCAGGGTATTCCATGCAGGTGTTAAAAGCTGTTGAACAGGTGAATGAGCAACAAAAAAGCATATTATTTAAGAAGTTATTCAAGTTTATACACGGTGGATCTCTAGAAGGGAAAACGATAGCTCTGTGGGGACTATCATTTAAGCCGGAAACAGATGATATGAGAGAATCTACGGCTTTGGTAATGTTGTCCTTACTGTTAAAGGCTAATTGTAATATCCGGGTATATGATCCTGTTGCTATGCCGGAATGTCAGCGCAGGATGAAATTAGCCACACAAATGCATCCTTTATTGGTGAAATCTTTGAGCCGACTTACTTATTGTAGTGATATGTATGATGCTTGTCTTAATGCTGATGCAATGCTTCTTATAACAGAATGGAAAGAATTCCGCTTGCCGAGCTGGGAAGTCATAGCTAAGACCATGAATCATAAGTTGGTAATAGATGGGAGAAATATCTTTGATCGTAAAGAACTTATGGACTTTGGATTCGAGTATCATTGTATAGGTAAATAATGAATAAATATTTGTTTATATTTTTTGCTTGTTTGTTGCTTCTTACTGGTTGCCATCAAAAGCCAGGTAAGGCAGTTGTACAGGAAGATAGACAAGCTAAGAGGATGCTTCAAGGCATCTGGATTAATGATGATGATGATGAAATTGCTTTTAAAGCTAAAGGTGATACGATATATTATCCTGATTCAACAAGTGAACCTTGTTATTTTATGATTGTTAATGATACTCTTATATTGAAAGGAGCTAATGAAACTAAGTATCTTATTTTAAAGCAGGCCCCTCACTTATTTGAGTTTAAAAATCAGACAGGTGATATTGTCAGTTTAGTTAAGAGCAGTGATTCTTCTGATGCAGATGCTTTTATGCCCAAGTCTCCGGTAGCAATGAATCAATTAAATCAAAATCAGCTGATTAAACGTGATTCTATTGTTATATTTAATAATCAGCATTATCATAGTTATGTGCAGGTTAATCCGACGACTTATAAAGTATTTAAGTCCTCTTTGAACGATAACGGGGTTGAAATAGATAATGTCTATTATGATAATATTATTCATATCAGTTTGTTTCATGGAGACTTGCAAATTTTTTCACATGATTTTCATAAAGATGATTTTCAAAGGCAAGTTAGAACAGACATCTTAAAACAGTGTATTTTAAGTGATATACTTTTTCAAGGTATGGATAAAGATGGTGCTCATTATCTGGCTGAAATATGTTTGCCTGACAGTCCTAGTTCTTATGAAGTGAAAATTATAATATCATATCAAGGTAAATTAAAAATGTTTATTTAAAATTGTATAGCTGGATATTATAGTTTTAAGAACAGAAAGGTGAATGTCTCAAATACAAAATGAACCCTAAAAGTTTTTTATTTAACTTTTGAGGTTCATTAAAAAGTAGACTCTATATTAATTGAGTTACTCAATTCTCATTCCTGAGAAAGATCGACTTTATATATGTTATGCGCAACAGAATAATATAATCATTTGTGCAAAGAAAATTCTTAGAAACATGCTCAATGGGTAGACTGTTGAATAGCCTAATGCCGGGGCTTCACCATTACATACGGAATTTGCGTAAGCTAGTGCAGGAGGGTCTGTATAGGAGCCGGCAAGCATGCCCATGATTGTGAAATAATTGAACTTGAATATTTTCCTTGCTATTATGCCTATAATTAAGATAGGTATTACTGTAATCAGAAAACCTGTCAAAACATACAATAGACCATCGCCTTTTACTACGGTGATCCAAAATCCGGCTCCAGCTTTGATTCCTACAGAAGCAAGAAAAAGAACTAAACCGAATTCCCGAAGCATCAGGTTTGCTGATGTGGTAATATATGTGACTAGTCCCATCCGATAGCCATAACGCCCCAGGAGTATTGCAATGATTAATGGACCGCCAGCTAATCCTAATTTTAAAGGAACCGGCATGCCGGGAATAGCAATTGGCAGACTACCAAAAAGAATACCGACAATAATGCCAACGAAAATCGTAGCAATATTTGGTACGTTTAATTTTTTTTCAGAGTTTCCCATCAGTTCTGCAACACGGTCAACATTTTCTTCAGGTCCAACAACCATAACTCGATCACCTACATGGAAATGGTGGCTACGACTAGCGAATAAATCCATGCCTTGGCGAGTAATGCGAGTAATATTGACTCCGTAGAGACTAGAGAGATGCATTTTCCCAAGGCATTTTCCATTCATAGAAGGATTGGTTACTATAATTCTTTTTGATACCATCATTTTCTGTTGCTCATTGAGCTCATTTTTCCAGTCTGCATCAAATTCTGGACCGATAAAAGCTTTAACCGGTTCAGCGTCTGACTCGGCACAAACAACAAGAATTTCATCTCCTTTCTCAAATACAGTATCGCGTTTAGGAACACTTAATATTCCTTCGTGGCGTATACGAGTAATAACAACGTCACGGTTCAAAAAGTTAGAGATTTGTTGTAATGTCCGTCCCGCAATATAAGAGTTGGATACTTTTAGATGCATTG
>DMYZ01000071.1:1951-5662 GCA_003483565.1 Prevotella sp. | reverse complement strand
GATTTTTCATATATTCTTGTACAGGAACAGTATCCTATGGCAAGAAAGACGAGAAGCGAAGCCAGAGCAAGAGCTCTCTGTGTCTTTTGTATTCTACTCTTTTCCATAACCTTATAGTTATTTGATATATTGTACATTATTGTCTATATCGGAATTGCCTGACACATTTGAAGTCAGATGATGCTTCAGAGTACCCTTTAATGAAGCGTCCGAATTACCGTCAAGCTCTACAAAACTTCTGTCACAATCTTTAAAATTAACATCTATATCGGAATTTCCGCTGACACTGAACCTGCTTTCTCCACAATTATAACAGGTGATATTGGCGTCCGAATTACCGCTTACTTCAAGAATCAGGTTGCGGGTATGATTAAGTTTCAAACCAACATCTGTATTCCCGTCAACAGTGGCATAAAGTTTATTCCAGCTTACAGGTTTATCCATGGAAACCGAAGAATTACCTGATACTGAAAGACTTTGAAGATTCGGAGCAGCAACATACACTATAGGAGATTTAAGTTTCCCGAAGATAATCTTTTCCTTACAGAAGGGAGCGAAGGAAGAAGAACTGTCATAAAGTACAAGTTTGTTATTCTCCCTCTTTACTTCGATCTTATCTATCTGACCGGCAATACCTTTCACCCAAACCCGGCTTTTCTGTCCCGGAACGATTTGAATATCAAGATTTCCATTACAAGACAGGGAGGAGAAATCACCAACCTGATACGTTCTTACCAGTATCTTCTGATTTACTTTTGTACAGGAAGAAAAGACAGCGGCAGCAATGATCAACAAGAAAAGCTGAACCGTAGGTATTTTGATTTTCATGATCATGATACTTTAAAGATTAACCCATTTATTATTGATAAGCTGCATACGACAGAACACTTTATAGGATAAAAAGTAATTGAGCCCTGCAAGTAAGAGAGAGATGAGAACAATGATAATTTCTATAGCCATCGTTGAGACTTCATATACATTATCTGAACAATTCATTATCCCTGAAGAAATTTTGACCACTAAGAATGTAATGATAAATCCAAGGACGAACAGAATAAATGAAGTGATGATCCACGCACGCTTACGGAAAACGGTACCACCAAGAGTGTAAAAAGAATGCATCCATATCATCCATGTCAATACCATTAAGTTACCTAATATCAAATAGGGTGCTTCTCTGCCATAACTATCAATACCATTGGTTATTTCACAAAAATGAATGGAATGATTCTCAAAAAGGCTTATGCTGATCAGTCCGGTCTGAGATATCGGATAACGGAATAAGGAAACTACCCATTGGATAAGATCGGCAGCAATCTGTGCAGCAATAAGGCATAAGGTATAAAAAACAGTAACCGTGACGATACGGGCAAGGAACTTCTCCAGATTCGTGGCAGGCAGCATCAGGTAATCCAGAGAACTCTTCCGGTCTTTCATGTTCGAAAGAATCCATGAAGGTGTCAGAAAAAGGAATACGACCACTACACCAAGAGTACAACTTTCTGCCACGGTAAGACGGTCAGGAAGAGAACTGCTAGCAGAAAAGAGTAAATCCGTAGAAAGAAGATAGAGAGCCAGGAAGGCGATGAAGAATCCCATAATGATCTTCGTCAATGTGGATTTATTATAATATAAAGTCCATTTCAGTACTTTTCCGAAACGATGGATATCAAATGTTTTCATATTGTATGCTATTAAAAATTAGTAATTTAACTTCCCCTTGGTTGCCGCATTAAAGAAAAGTTCAAGATTAAGATTTGTCTCTTCTTCTTCCGGTTTGCGGACTGCTATGGTTGCATTTCCCTGGAGTGAAGGTTCAGCATAAAGAACTCCGTCCATATCCTGGGTATTGCGGAAAGTAAAAGTATACTTGCTGGTAATATCAGCTACGGAAGAATTGACAAGAATCTGTGAATTATTTAATATAATAATATGATCAAGCAGGCTCTCAATATCATGCACTTGATGAGTGGAAATAATAAGAGTGCTCTCCTCTGTCATGTTCTGGGTAACGACTTTGCGGAACAAACTCTTCGAGGGTATATCCAGACCATTAGTAGGCTCGTCCATAAACAGATATTTAGTACCTGCCGCCAAAGCAAAACTCATATAAATTTTCTTCTTTTGCCCCATAGAGAGTTCCTTGAGATTAGGCTCTTCCGGTAATTCAAAATCTTTCAGACAGTTTTTAAGTACATCTATATTAAAATGAGGATAGAAACTCTCATTCATCTGAACAAACTGCTTGAGAGTTACCGGAGGCATATCATATTCCTCCGGAACGATAAAGAGATCCTGCAGGGTAACAGGCAGCCTGTCCTTGGAAGGAATACCATCAATAAATATATCACCACTTTTTGGACGAAGTAGTCCCGAAATAAGATAGAGCAATGTGCTCTTGCCCATTCCGTTCTTGCCCAACAGACCATATATACGGTTGCTTTCCAGTGGAAAGCTCAGATTATCAAACACATGATGCTTGCTGCCTGGATATCCAAAACTTATATGATTAATTTCTATCATAATATCTTATTTTTTTAATTTTCAATAAATACTGTTGATATTACTTTCCTAATTCTGCATCGGGATTATTCTTGCTCTTGAGCCACTCGTCTTCTATGTCCCGTATACTGATATCGAGAAGTTTCATCTGCCGGAAAAGTTCAGGAAGGGTCTCCTCTAGAAAAGCTTTCTTATGAGAAGCGATAATAGCATCTTTAGCCCCTTCATTTACAAAATAACCAAGACCTCTCTTATTATATATCACCTGCTCACGAGCGAGCAAGTCATAAGCCTTAACGGCTGTATTTGTATTTACTTCTAGCATAACTGCATATTCTCTGACACTCGGTATACGATCATGGGCAGAGTACTTTCCCGATACGATCTCGTCGCACAGGCGATCTGCCATCTGGACATATATTGCTTTGTCATTATTAAAATTCATAAGTCGAAAATTTATATTTCATTATTCTACTTTATTTGCGCGTAGAAAAGATCAAGGTGTGGATCCATGACCAGCATGGCATTGACACGTACGAACTTCTTTGTATTATCTTGCCACTTATAAGTATTTACAGCAAGAACATTGCTGCCGATGACATCATAAGAAGTCATTCCGTCGGCATCATCAAAAGCATGTTTCTTTTCATCCCAATACTTATGTACAATATTATATCCTGATGCATTATAGCTGTACTCATATTCGCAGGTATTGACATATTCACGAGAACAGCTGTCCCATGACTTGACAATTTTCCTGACAAGACGGTTCTGCTGATCATATTCAAATGAGTACTGGTTTTTATTATATAAGAGTCCATCAGACTCATCATACACATTAACAGCTACTACCTTATTGCTGTCCGTCTTCGTGTCATAATAGAGACTACTGGTAGAGGATGAAGTACTCAGATTGAAAAACGCTGATGCTACTGTTGCTGCTGTTATAATTACTTCCATAATGATGTTTTTTATTGACCTGCATTACCAGATCAGGGGTTTTTATTATTTTTCTTATTCTGTCTTGTAGTAGTGTACTACTGTAGTAGAACACTGCAAATATAGATGAAATAATAATATATAGCAAGCATTAAATGAAAAAAGTGATATAAAAAGGCTTATATTTAACTTTTATATACATTTAAGACATAAATAAGGCATATAAAAAGCAATAATTTAACATACATGTACCACAACACTAGTACACTT
>DMYZ01000071.1:0-1773 GCA_003483565.1 Prevotella sp. | reverse complement strand
GCATGGATATTGAAACCTTTCATCCAATTGCCCTTGAATAACCGGATGAGGAATATGCAACCTCTAAAGGTCAATTCTATAGCCATGGCTACCCAGACTCCCCTCAATCCTATACTCTTGGAGAAGGTATAAGCAAGAGTGAGTCGCACCATCCACATACTTGCCAAATTCATCAGCGCCGGTTTCAATGTATCACCGGCACCAACACATACACTGTAAGTAACGATGCTTGCTGCAAAAAAAGGTTCAGCAAAGGCCTCTATACGCAAAACAGTAGAGCCAAGCTCTTGGATAGCATTGACTGGACTCAACAAAGACATCATTTCCGGAGCAAAAATGTACATGAATGCTCCCATAAAAGCCATGACGATCATGCCGATTCCTACAGTCATGTGCGCAAAATTCTTGCAAAGGTCAATACGGTTGGCACCATGAGTCTGTCCGACCAGTGTAGTAGCGGCATCACCAATACCGTACCCGGGCATATAGCAGAGACTTTCTGCTGTGATAGCCAAAGAATTGGAAGCAATGGCAATGTTACCCAAGGGAGCTACAATCAGAGTGCTGATGATCTGTGCTCCACTCATCAATATCGACTGCAAAGCGATAGGGCCACTGATTTTGCTGGCATTGCGTATATACCCCCAGACCCAATGAAACGGAGTATGATCCTGGTGCAAAGCTAGTATCTTGCTCTTTACTGCAGCAAAATAAAGCATAGGCAAAGAAGTAAGGATATAAGCACTAGTAGTCCCCAAAGCCGCTCCAACGACACCAAGCTTAAGGATATAGATAAAGAGATAATTAAAACTCACATCAAAGATACATGCCAGTACACTCATCATGCTGGGAGTCTTCATGTTTCCAGAAGACTTCAACATAGCAGCCGACATATAAAAGAGGAGAATGAAAGGCAGGGTTAGTGAATATACCAAGAAATATTTTGAACTCAAACCAACAACATCCTTGCTTCCACCCAACCATACAGGCAATGGATTATGGATAACAGCACCGATTATGCCCAGAAAGAAGGAAAAGAGAAGTCCCCAGATCAGTGCATGGCGGAACACATCACGTGCCTTGACAAAATCATTGGCACCGATAAAATGAGCTACTTGTACAGAAAAACCTGTTGAGACCGCACCAAGGATACCTCCGAAAAGCCATGTAGTTGACTCTATCAAACCAATACTGGCAGAAGCAGCAGCACCAAGATGCCCTACCATGGAAGCATCAATGAAAAACATCATTATGTTGGTTATCTGCGCAAGCATAGACGGAATACTTAACCCGATAATCAGATTAAGCTTCTCTCCCGTAGTCATAGGCAGCCCGTTGCGAATAGATGCCATCAGTTGATCTGTATTCCCTATTTTTCTCATACCCTAATTAAGCATTTGCAAAGTTACTTCAAATCAAGTGAATTCCAAAATATTACATTCAAAAATCACAATATCTTATCTGAAAGATTTATAGTAATAACATGAAAATTAATATCAAATAAGCCGCTATAAACAAAAAAAGAGACATTCTCAAAGAATGTCTCTTATAAATAGGCTTATATTAAAATTATTTGACTATCCATCCATTCTTTTTAACCTGCAAAGCAGGAAGAGTAGCACCCACATGATAATAACTGTCAAGTGTAATATCAAAGACCAATGTGGAATAAGCCGGAATGGAAGACGAAGCCGTCGAACCATATGCCAGATCATAAGGAATATATACCTTCCATCTGTCACCGATATGCATATCCTGCAAAGCTGTGGCAAA
>DMYZ01000129.1:23728-26143 GCA_003483565.1 Prevotella sp. | reverse complement strand
TTTACACAAATACTTCTACAGGTGCACAGAGTATCGGCCGTATGGACCGCTACACATGGCAGAAACACTTTAAAATAATAGGTGAGGCTGATACGACCAAACTTTCCAGTATGACACAAACATTTGATCCAAGTCAGATGAGCAATGCCAATTATATTTGGAATAATGCAGGGAAACTCATGACGATAAAGAACGTTAGTTTCCGTGATGGCAACGGTATTTATGTATTTGCTCCCAACGATGGCAGTGTAACCCTTACGTCCAACTGTGCCAATCGCGGTTTCAAGGGGTATAATACCAGTGATATTTGCCTGCGCACAAGTACTTATGCAGATTTTGCAAATGACACGATCCCGACCTACTCTTGCAATGTAACCGGTGTCTTCACGATCTACAACAAAAGCTACAACACATGGCAGATTCTTGCTCGCAGTCTGAAAGACATTCAGAGGTCTTCTAAGTAATTGACAAAATAACAACAGAAAATAAAAAACAAAAATATGAAAAAGTTCATTTATTCAGCTCTTACTTTAGCTGTAGCCGTATTGTCCTTTACCAGTTGCGAGGATGTACCGGAACAATATCAAATTCCTACTTCACCAACAAATAAAATTGCACCGGAAGGAAAAGGAACATTAGCTAGCCCATATAATGTTACTGCTGCCGACAGCATTATCACAGCTGGATCCTATACCAGCGATATGGTATACATTAAAGGTGTTATCACCAGCACCAGCGATTTTAATGCGTCCTTTGGCAATATTACCTATAATATTTCTGACGCTGTAAAAGGTGCTGTCAATCTTGAAGTATACAGGGGTTTGAATTTCAACAGTGGCAAATTTGCCTCAGAAGAAGATTTAGCACTGGGAGACACTGTTGTCATTTGCGGAGCTATCACAAACTATAATGGAACTCACGAAGTAACTCAAGGCAGTTATCTTGTTTCCTTAAATGGAAAAACCAGCAGCACCCCTTCTACTCCGACAGCTTCTGGTACAGGCACAAAAACTGATCCTTATAATATCGCCAAAGTTCTTGACCTTTACAAGAACAACAGCTACGACAGTAATACTGATGTTTATGTCAAAGGAATTGTAAGCAAAGTTGGAAGTATGGATACAACTACATATTACAATGCAACCTATTATTTATCCGATGACGGTACTTCTACAAATAGTTTTGAAATCTACCGTGGCATGTATATCAACGGCGCCAAATTCACGTCTGCAAGCCAGTTGAAAGTTGGACAAACTGTAGTCGTATGTGGTAAACTTACAGCATACAAAACAACCAACGAAATGGCACAAGGCAGCCAGATTATTTCTATTAATGGAAACGGATCCAATACAGGAGGCGACACCCCTTCAACTGGTTCTGGGGTCTCTATAAATGGAACCACCGTCACTCTGCTAAATTCTGCAGCAACCGTCGGCACGGCTACAACTACGGTCGACTTAAGCACATTGGGACTGACAGACAAAGCACCAGTAACTTCAATATCTCTCTCTGACGGTTCCACAGTAACCTTCAATACCGCAAAAGGTACGAATCAGCCAGTTTTTTATACTACCACTAAAGGAATCCGAGTATATGCCAACAACACGATAACTTTCGCCGGCAAAGCTAAGATTGCAAAGATTGTATTTACTTGCGATACATACAGCGGCACTGATTATGTAGGAAATACTACAGCGACAGTTACCTTTGATGGTAACAATGCTGTTTATACAAATGCCAGTTCGACTGCAGGAACTCAACTTCGTGTACAGACCATAACGGTTTACTACGCAAAATAAAGCAAGAGACAAAAAAACAACTAAATATTTGGCGAGTTGCAAAATTCTTCGTAATTTTGCAACTCGTTACGTAAAGTGACTTATTTTATTAATTAATAAAAAGTTTAGATTAAAATGAAAAAAGGTATTCATCCAGCAGACTATCGCCCCGTCGTATTCAAGGATATGTCCAACGGCGATATGTTCCTTACACGTTCTACTTGCAAGGCAACAGAAACAGTAGAATTTGAAGGTGAAACTTATCCAGTGGTAAAAGTCGAAATTTCAAGTACTTCTCACCCGTTCTATACCGGTAAGAACAAACTTGTCGACACAGCAGGTCGCGTAGACAGCTTCATGAACCGCTATGGTAAGTTGAAGAAGTAATATATCTTTTTTAAGCATATATTAAATTTCAAAAGGGTACGTTCGAGCGTAGTTGCATATACGGTCGATTGTACCCTTTCTTCTTAAGATACAATCTTCAATAAATATTACTTAAACACGACGATATGAGCACTAAAATGAAGTTTCTGGCTACCATGACTGTAGCTGTTTTCACCATCACGGCTTGCAGCAGCAGTGATGATATTAATAATGGCAGTAGTGGGGGAAACGATAAAACGAACATAAATGC
>DMYZ01000129.1:2602-23541 GCA_003483565.1 Prevotella sp. | reverse complement strand
ATGATGGTGATTCTATCAACTATTCTGTAGAATGGGACACTTCAAAAAAATCAAATCGCTGGAGCTGTTACAAAATGTATTGGAGCATTGTTCTTTCCCGTGGAATTAAACGTTATTCTGTACCAGATTCAGTTTACTATACAAAACAATATCCTTCTGATCCGGATATCAACAGTACAGCGGTATGGACTGCAGGAAATGGTGATCCCTATTGGGGACAAGGATATGACCACGGCCATCTCTGCCCATCAGCAGATCGTCTGAACTCAACAACATCCAACATACAGACATTTTATCTTACGAATATGCAGCCACAGCTTGATAATTTCAATGCTGGCATTTGGGAGAATATGGAAAATTTTGCAAGAAATCAAATTACAGTCAATAGCAATCATGGCGACACTCTTTATGTATGCAAAGGTGGCGTTATCGATCAAGATACGGCTATTTATAAGGAGACCGCAAAGGGACTTATCGTACCCCGTTATTTTTTCTCAGCAATCTTAATGAAAAATGCCAGTGGATACAAAGCTATCGGCTTCTGGTTTAACCAATTTGCGGCATCACAGGGTACACTCTCAGACCATGTCGTCAATATTAAATATCTAGAGGATCATACCGGCATTGATTTTTTCTGTAACTTGCCCGATGCAACAGAACAGCATGTAGAGCAATTGAGTGTTGATAATATCAAACGTGCCTGGGGATTCAATAATTGACAAATGGCCAAATAAAGACAAGAAAATATTATCGGGCTACCTCACGGCAGCCCGATTTTTTATTAACTCTCTAATTTGAACAATCTAATACCCATATAAGCTTACTAATGCTTTTCTTAAACATTTATCTATCACTTGATTTTTAAATACACTCACCTTATTATATATAGAACTGTTTTTTATCCTAATTTATCTTACTCATGGCTATTCCTTTTACCATAACGGTATTGGCAAGTCCGCCATAACTTCTGCCATATCCCTCAGTCATACCTGTTGCTGATTTTGCCTCATTGCCATTATTAACATAAGCAAGGTCAAAATCATCTTCTTCACTCAAACCGTTAAGTCCGTCCATTGAGCCTTGAAACACACGGGTACTCAAATACATCTTACTATAATAAATTACCATCAATACATTATCATCAAACTGTAAATAAGTATCTCCATTCTCATCAATATGCCAAGTGAACTTACGATTCTTATATAGAGTTTTATCCATTTTGTATGTTATCTCTTCCCCACGTCCATAAGAGCCATTATTGATGCGTTTAAAATCATAGTCCACATAAAAACTATCACGAACAACTTCACCTTTCTCTTTATAATTAGCAATCAACGTCCCTGTCCAGTCACCCTGAAAATAAGAAACCATAGTTTTCACATCATCAGACGGATCATCATAACCATTATTCCACCATCCATAACAATTCCAATCACTGTAATACCAGTTGTCACCATACCAGTAATTATTATCCCAGTAATCATTATCACAACTTATTGAGAGCAACGACACCATTGCCAAAACAGCCAATGCTTTATATGATTTCAAATTCTGCATAGTTTACGTACTGTTATTCGAAGGCAAAGATAAAACTTCTTTAATCCTCAGTAAAGGAACAATCCCTACGATGAAGAGGGGGAAACCCTATTTATAAAAGGCATTTCCACTATCAATTTTTCTCTTTCAGTATAACTATATGATTTTCATCACTTTAAAGAATCTCTCAATATAATTGATTTTCCTTTAATCATTGGGACTTCCTCCACACTACGTGATAAGTACTTGGCAGAATTATAGCCATAAAAACTATTTACATCAAAATCAGAAAGATATTTCATTCTGAAATTGATATTGCGATCTGTTCCATCATCTAACACCCCGGAAAAATAGTTCTGACTCAGACTATAATTATAAATATATGCGTCTGTGCCATCATTATATAGCAAATGAATAGTAGTGCCATTAACTTCCCAACGGAAATAGCCTAAAGCACTGCTTGAATGAGGAGAATAAATATCATAATCAAGCTCATAACCGGTGCCACCGGTATAAGATGTCTGATTAAAATAAAAAACAGTAATATAGTCTTCTCCCGTAAGACCTAGTTCATCATAGTATGTCGTAGACAAAACACCTTGCCAACATCCCGACAACGTTGAGGATATGGCTTCATCATCATCTTTTTCACATGAAGTGAGACTGAAGATACCCATAACGACAAAGATAAAACTCAATAAAAACTTATACTTCTTCATACCATTCAAAATTAAATTCTAATATATTTGTTTTATTAAAGCAAAAATACTAAAAAGAAATCAATTCAAATCAAACATGTCCCTACAAAATATAGGGATTTCCCGAAAAGAAAAAATCAGGAACTTTTCATTCACAAGAGAAACATAAAAGAAAGATTGTTAAACCGGATCAAAACCTGTCATTATATCAACATCGGTTTTTTTATTAAAACTTTTTAAATTTTACGGCAACTCAGAAAATAATGGTATCTTTGCATATAGAAATGAACGAATCGAAATAACAGAAATAAAATGAGAACAGTTTACGAATTCTCTGTAAAAGACAGAAAAGGAAACGATGTATCACTTCAGGAGTATGCTAATGAGGTTCTCCTGATTGTAAACACAGCTACAAAATGTGGCTTTACTCCTCAATATGAAGAACTTGAAAAACTCTATGAGGAATATCATTCTCAAGGCTTTGAGATTTTAGATTTTCCTTGTAATCAATTTGGGCAACAGGCACCTGGTACTGATGAAAGCATTCACAAATTCTGTAAACTTAATTATGGCACAGAATTTCCTCAGTTCAAAAAACTAAAAGTAAACGGTGATGAAGCTGTTCCCCTTTATAAATTTTTGAAAGAGCAGAAAGGATTTGCCGGTTGGGATGAGTCTCATCCTATTTATCCTGTCCTTGACAAGATGCTTTCAGAACAAGATCCTAACTATAAAGAAAATCCGGACATCAAATGGAATTTTACAAAATTCCTCATTAACAAGAAAGGCCAGGTTATAGCTCGTTTCGAGCCAACGGAAAAGATAGAGCACATCGCTCTACAGATAAAAGAACTCCTAAAACAATAATTTAGACTATTTATACTCAATAATATAACCGCCACATTCCTTATTTGGATATGTGGCGGTTTTCAAATTTATTTATCAATACGCTCCAATAATGATGTTGCTTCCTCTATACTAGTAACATTATCAATTTGCATTAAGCGCCTTGTTCCAAGATCCTTAAGATGGCATCGGCGGGCATTACTTCCGATAAAATTGATAAGACTTTCAAAGCTTTTACTCTTATAATAAACACTTTGTAAATTCCCTACCAGCTGTAATTGCATCTTGCCAAATTTGAGAATAATTTTCTCACAGCCTAGTCGTTTGCCTAAACGGCGCAGGCGAACAACTTGCAGCAGTTCCTCGCCTTCATGAGGGATAGGACCAAATCTGTCTACAAGCCTTTTACGATACTCCAGCAGCATACTGTCATCCTCTATCTGATCTAATTCCCGATAAAGAAGCATTCGCTCACTGCTTCCAGGAACATAGGTATCAGGAAAGTACATCTCCAAATCACTTTCAATGGCACAGTCATCAACAAAATCAGCACCAGTGATAATATTGCCATCTGCCATTTCATCAGCATAAAGATCCTGAAACTCATCATTTTTCAGTTCTGTGACTGCCTGACTCAATATTTTCTGATATGTTTCATATCCTAAATCCTCCATAAATCCGCTTTGTTCAGATCCTAATAGATTACCGGCACCACGAATGTCCAAATCCTGCATAGCAAGATTGAAGCCACTTCCCAATTCCGAGAAGGTCTCTAAAGCTTCAAGCCGCCGACGAGCTTCCACACTAAGCACACTTTTCGGAGGGGCAAGCAAATAACAGAAAGCCTTACGATTACTTCTGCCTACACGACCACGCATCTGATGCAAATCAGACAATCCGAAACGATGAGCATCATTAATGATAATAGTATTGGCATTAGATATATCAATACCATTTTCTACAATTGTAGTAGATATCAAAACATCATAGTCATAGTTCATAAAGCCCATAAGAACATTCTCCAACTGCTCCGGTTTCATCTGCCCATGACCTATAGCTACGCGGGCATCCGGAACATATTTATGGATCAAATTAGCTATCTCAGGAAGACTACTGATACGATCAGTAACAAAGAATACTTGCCCGTTACGACTCATTTCAAAATTAATTGCATCAGCAATAACTTCATGCCCATACGTCGTCAGTTCAGTATGGATGGGATACCGATTTGGAGGTGGAGTACGTATAATACTCATATCTCTAGCTCCCATCAAAGAAAACTGAAGGGTTCGGGGGATAGGAGTAGCAGACATTGTCAATGTATCTACATTAGTCTTTATTTTACGAAGTTTTTCTTTAGTCGATACACCAAACTTTTGTTCTTCATCTATGATAAGAAGCCCCAGATCATGCCATACAACACTCTTTCCCAGAAGTTTCTGCGTTCCTATAATAATATCTATTTTACCCGACGCAAGATTATCAGAAACCTGTTTAGTATCTTTACTACTTCGAGCACGAGATAGATAATCTATTGTAACAGGAAAACCCTCCAGACGTTTTTTAAACGTCTGGTAATGCTGATAGCACAGCACCGTTGTCGGAACTAATACAGCGACCTGCTTACTGTCGCAAGCTGCTTTAAAAGCTGCACGAACAGCAACCTCTGTCTTACCAAAACCAACGTCACCACAAACAAGACGGTCCATGGGGCGTGCTTTTTCCATATCCGCTTTTACATCCTGGGTAGCCTTATATTGATCTGGAGTGTCCTCATAAAGGAAGCTAGCTTCCAATTCATGCTGCATAAAGGTATCCGATGAAAAAGCATAGCCTTTATCATGACGCCTCTGTGCATAAAGTCTGATGAGATCTCTCGCTATATCTTTAATCCTCTTCTTTGTCTTTTCCTTCAGCCTGTCCCAGGCTCCAGTACCAAGCGTCGAAAGATGAGGTGCCTCACCCGCATCACTGCTACGATATTTGCTGATTTTATAAAGACTATGAATAGAGACATCTACCTTATCATTATTCTTATAGATGATACGTATCATCTCCTGATAACTGTTCCCTAAAGGGACACGGACTAATCCACCAAAACGGCCGATGCCAAAATCAACATGAACGACATAGTCACCAGGTTCCATCTCTTGCAACTCTTTCATCGTCAATGCCATCTTACCGGCACGTGCCAAATCGCTGCGAAGACTATATTTATGAAAACGGTCAAAAATCTGATGATCTGTAAAGAGGCATATCTTTAAATCATCATCAGCAAAGCCATAATGAAGAGTCTTATCAACTGGCTCAAAATTAATACTCTTAGCTTGTGGGTTATCCATATCTGCAAAGATATCATGCAGCCGGTCTGTTTGCTTCACACTGTCAGCCAGGATATAGAGTTTATATCCTTTAAGGATATAATCCTCTAGTGTTTGTGTCAGAAGATCAAAATTCTTATGAAATAGCAGTTGTGGAGATACATGAAAGTTAAGGACTGTCATTGAGCGTGACTCCCCATGCTTATTCAGCTCCTGCTTTTTTACTTCTTCAGAAACATGAGGTCCAAATTCTATCCTTGAAAACTTCACTGCATCTTCAAGAAACCGGTTTGCCGTAACAAGATGATTTTCTTTTTTCATATCTAAAAGAATATCAGCCTGCTCTTGTTCTGTAGCACCTTCCATTCGTTCCGTGAGAGCCTGAGATGAAAATCCATCCGTATAAGTCTGTCCTATAACATCATGAATATAAGAAAGACTTTTCATCACAAGAATACTATCCTCAGGCAGAAACTCAAGCAAAGGTATTTTATCACTCTGTATTTGTGACAATTCCGGCACAATCTCTATTTCACTCTTTTTGTCTTTTGACAACTGATCCTGCACCTCAAAGGTTCGGATAGTATCAATCTGGTCACCAAAGAAATCAATTCGATATGGAAATTCACAACTAAAAGAATAGACATCAATAATACTTCCACGAACAGCAAACTGCCCTGGTTCATAAACATAATCTGTTTCTTCAAACCCAAATTCACGGAGTTGCTGAACCATTGAAGTTTGCTGTATCGTCTGTTCTGTCTGTACTCTGATCATTCGATCATCCAGCCTTTTCCTGGATACAACAAGTTCTGCCACAGCTTGAGGGTAAGTCACAATATAGAGAACTCCCGACAGATCGCTTAACTTGGCAAGAACCTCCGTACGCAAAATTTCATTAGCATGGTCACGCTGACCATATTTTACAGCACGGCGGTAACTCGAAGGAAAAAAGAGGACTCTTTCCGGTCCCATGATCTGCATCAAATCGTGGTAGAAATAACCCGCCTCATCACTATCATTAAGGATAAAAACAACAGTACGTTGAAGTTTCTCAGCGATAGAAGAAAAAAGAAGAGGTGTGGAAGACCCGACAAGCCCTTCAAGGAAAAGCGACTGAAATGTTTTTTGCTTGAAAAATTCAACTAAAGCAGAAGCCTGCGGCAATGTGCCATACAGACTTTGTAATTCTTGTATAGACAATTTTTTATAATATAGACTAGCTTAATTTTTTACTTTAGGATATTTACGAAACCACCCATCCCAACGAAGACGGAGGACTCCAAAGAATGCTTCTCCAAAAATATCACCACTCATCTTACTCGTACCTTCACGACGATTTACAAATATCACAGGAACTTCCTTGATTTTGAAACCAATTTTATAAGCTGTGAACTTCATCTCAATCTGAAAGGCATATCCCTTGAAACGAATCTTTTCCAGAGGAATAGTCTCCAGCACTCTACGCCGATAGCACACGAATCCTGCTGTAGTATCATGGACATTAAAGCCCGTAACGATACGAACATACTGACTGGCAAAAAAACTCATCAACACACGACCAATCGGCCAGTTGACGACATTAACACCCATGACATATCGAGATCCGACAGCTAAATCATTTCCGTCATCATGGCAGGCTGCATAAAGTCGTGGCAAATCGTTTGGATCATGGCTGAAGTCAGCATCCATTTCGAAAATATACTCATATTTTCGAGCCAAAGACCATTTGAAACCTGCGATATAAGCCGTGCCGAGTCCTTGTTTTCCACTACGCTGCAAAATAAATAAACGGTCACGAAACTCGGTATCCATGAGATGATGAACAATTTCAGCAGTTCCATCAGGACTTCCGTCATCAATCACCAAGATATGAAAGACACGGTCCAAACCAAATACGGTCCGGATAATCTTTTCAATATTCTCTTTTTCGTTGTAAGTTGGTATAATTACGATGCTATCGCTTTCCATATTAAACAACCTTAAATGTTTTCTGATGCAAAGATATACAATTTATTGCAATTACTGATCAGGATTTTCTATAAATCCCTGATATTTTGATTCTAGTGAACTCATAATGGCCTCATAGCTCTTATCCATTTGATTTCTGATATTATCAGCCCCCTTGCCTATTGGAGCAATTGGTTCATGAATTGTTAAAGTAAGTGGGTGCCAGAAGACCCAATAAAGATCTTTTGTACGAGGTTTAATATTAAAACTACCATTAATAGTCAAAGGACATACCGGAAGATGGAGCTCATCAGCAAGCATGAAAGCACCCCTGCGGAATGTTCCCATATGCCCCGTAAAACTTCTTGCTCCTTCTGGAAATACAACTAAAGACATTCCTTCCTTTAGGATTTCACGTGCCTGTTCATAAGAATGTCTGATTTTAGAAGGACCTCTTTTATCTATAAAGATAAAATGAGCATACTCACATGCCATACCGACAAAAGGAATTTTGCGTAACCCCATCTTCAGCATCCACTTGAAATTCCTATCAAGAAAACCATAGATAAGAAAAATATCAAATGCCCCCTGATGATTGGCTACAAATACATAGCTCTGGCTCTTGTCAAGATATTCCCGGCCTTCTACATGAATCGGTAAAAAAAGCAGAAACGTTGTAAAACGTGACCAGATCTTACCTGGATAATACCCCCAAAAATTACCATTACCAAAACGACAGCCTATAATTGTAATTAAGGCTGTAAGGATTGTAGCTACTATAAAAAGCGGCAAAAAAACACATAACTGATATAGGCGATAAAAATATTTCATACACGTGATATTATAATATTATTGGTTGTTACCTTTTGAAACAATGCAACGTGATAACGGCAATCTCTGGAGTTGAGCCCAGACGGAAAGGTACCAGCCCTCCAATTCCAGAGGTAACATAAATATACTTGTCATTCTTTTCGTAAAGACCATAATCCTCATTGTAAAACAACATCGTCGGACGAATGCCAAAAATACTGATTTGCCCACCATGAGTATGTCCGCTCAAAGTAAGTTGTGGTAATATTCTGCCCTTTTCCGGGGCTATATTTTGCTCCCAATGAATAGGATTATGCTGAAGTTCAATAACAAAAGCACCTTGAGGAATTCCTTCATACATCTTTGTTCTATTAACATAATTCAGAGTATCAGTTTTGGAATTCTCATATTCTCCGCCTGCCAGATAGATTGAACTTTTACCTCTTCGAATAATCTCATTTTCATTAAGCAACAATTTCCATCCAAAACTGCGCTGCAATTTTTCCATCTGTCTCACACGAGAAGCCATCTCTGCAGGTGTTCCCCGATAATAATCACTATAATCATGATTGCCCATCACAGAAACCATCAACGATTTCTTCTGATGTCCTAACTCTCTATACCAGTTCTCATGCATTTTAAGTTCACCTGGTTGAAGATTCTGCAAATCGCCTGTAAAGACAATCAGGTCGGCATGCTGGGCTTCTATGCTGTCAATATCGCGACGGAGATAACGATCAAAACTATAATTGAAAGTGCCGACATGAGCATCGCTGAAATGTACTATTTTATACCCATCAAACGCTTTCGGAAGGTGATCAAGATAAATATCGAGATGACGAACTTTAAAGGTACGGGGGCCTATAACGAGTCCATATAAAAAAGCTAAGACCGTAATGAGACTAAGAATTCCACCGACAGGATTTCCCCAATTTTTGTGAGTATGATGAAATACACAATGACGCCACCCCAGAAAAGAACTAAGCGCAAAAACAGCCTTTGGTACAAAAAGGACACCAATCAGTAATAAATATACATAAAGCCATCTAATATCCGTCGGTACAAAATTATGTATACTTACCAGACCGATAGTATAAGACAACATAATAATACTGGGCATCCACCATAAAAGACGTCTCCATCCGGAATAAGATTTACGATAGCGTAGATAGTGCAACTCGAAATAGATATCGGGGAGCACCAGCATAAGGATAACAGGTATGAATATTCTTGAAATCAAGCCTTCTATTTTAATGTTTCAATAAATTTGACTGAAGAAAACGTCGGACATACTCCACAGGAAGTCCTCTTCTGTGTGCATAATCTATCAATTGGTCTTCACCGATCTTCCCCAAATCAAAATATTTTGCTTTCGGATGGGAAAACATAAAACCACTCACACTTGCATGTGGTGTCATCATTCCAATTTCTGTAAGTCGTATGCCAATCTTTTTCATCTCCAAGAGCTTATCCAATATAAAATTTATGCTGATATCTGGGAGCGAAGGATACCCCACAGCAGGTCTGATGCCTATATACTCCTCATTATGAGTTTGTCGCATAGTGATATGCTCGTCCGGAGCATATCCCCAATAAACACGACGTACATCCTCATGCATTTTCTCTGCAGTACCTTCCGCCAGACGGTCACAGAGTGTCTGGTACATCATCTTCTTATAAGCATCATTATCATTTCCAATTTGCAATCCCCGGTCGACAGTAGTACAGAATATGCCAACCTGATCCTGTTTACCTTGCGACAAAGGACGCACGTAATCCGCCAAACACAAATTGGGTTCGCCATTCTTTAATACTTGCTGTTGACGAAGCATAGGTATTCTGACACCATCTAAAATCAGATCATCACCTTCACTGTTAGCCGGAAGTATTTTGAAAAGAGCATGCGTATGATATTCTCCTTCCCAGGACTCAAGCAAGCGCTCTGCATCAACCTGCAAACAGCTTTTGTCTTCTTTCGATTTACCATCCATATTCCAGGCATGAAAGAAGTATATCCAATTGATGTATGGAACTATTTCTGATATATTATATTCAAGTTTCACATTCTTTACTTTCTAAAATAAATTTCTTCCCCACGATAATCCCTGTCAAAGCATCCCTGATCATAGACAAGATGACCATTACAGATTGTCTGCTGTACCTGCCAATGAAATGTATGACCGGTCACGGGACTCCATTTACACTTACTTTGGATCAGATTTTCATTCACAGTCCAAGACTTATGAGGTCTTACAATAGTGACATCTGCCTTATAACCTTTACGCAAATAACCTCGATCGACAATATGAAAGAGGTCTGCCGGATGGTGAGCCATCAACTCTACCAATTTTTCAATAGTCAAAACACCTTCATCCACAAGTTCCAGCATAGCAACTAGTGAAAATTGTATCATAGGCATTCCTGATGAAGCTTTAATGCATCCTCCCTCCTTATCCTTTTTCTCATGTGGAGCGTGATCTGTACCTATTGTATAAATTCTTCCGTCATCAAGTGCCTTGCGCAATTCATCACGATCAGACTTTTTTTTCACAGATGGATTACATTTGATAAGAGCTCCCTTTACAGCATAGTCTTGATCACAAAACAGCAAGTGAGCAAGAACAGCTTCACCGGTAATCTGCGGCTTGCACAGCAAAGTCAATTCCTTTGCCGTAGAGATATGAGCAATATGAAGATGTGCTCCACTCTCCTTGGCAAGTTGAGTAGCAAGCAAACTGCTCTTATAGCAAACTTCTTCATTTCGAATAACTGGATGAAATTTTATATCAGGATCATCACCATACATGGCTTTAACCATTGCCATATTGTGCCCAATCAACACAGAATCTTCACAATGTGCCATCACAGGCAAATGCAGACGAGCAGCTTCACTGAAAATTTTTCGGAGTGAATCTATACGATCCACAAGCATATTTCCCGTACTAGCCCCCATAAAAAGCTTAATACCTGGAACACGATGTACATCTAATTGATGGAATAATCCGGCATTATCATTGGTAGCACCGAAAAAAAAGCTATAATTAACATGACTCTCCTCTTTACCTCGCCGTAATTTATCCAACCAATTCTCAAGACTAGTTGTCTGAGGATTTGTATTAGGCATTTCAAAATAAGAAGTAACGCCGCCAAAAACAGCCGCACGACTTTCACTTTCAATATCAGCCTTACGCTCCATACCTGGTTCACGAAAATGCACATGCTCATCTATAATACCCGGTAAAACAAAACAACCCGCAGCATCAATGATCTTATCATATTGGCCACGGGTAATCATTTTGCACGCTGTAATATCTACAATACGGTCATCTTCAATCACAAGGTCGCCCTTAAAAGAGCGACCCTCGTTGACTATAGTACCATTCTTGATATATATTGTCATCTTATTATATCCATTATTGTCACCGAGCGGATTGTGCTCCAGAAGGATCTGATTGTTGTGCCGGCTGCGCCAGCTCATTCGGAGTTGGTGTCCTACCACCCGGTGCCAGTCCTTGGCCGATACCAGACGGAGGTGCAGGTGACGTAGCATTAGGATCCTTCATTCCATTCATGATCTCCTCATTCTCCTTTGCCTTCGAATAGTAATCTTTCACATAAGGGTCATTCTTGAATTTATTTGTAGCCTGAGTCATGATATCTTCTATCCATGGTGTAATCTGTGGATATTCATATCCAATCGTTACAAGAAAGAAGATGCCTGGTCCAAGGACATTATTGAAATTGCTGCATATAAAACTGGTAACAAGTTTATCTTCCTGCGCTGTAATCCGAGCAGCTTCATTATTGAGGTGCTGGTTTACAGCAACCATATTACGGCCATTCATAATAGCCTGATCATGAAGATGGACCAGTTCCGATTCTTCATTTTTCAACTGATTATATTTCCGAAAGAATTTAAATAACTTATCATTAAGAGGTGTTCCACTCGCAATCTGTTGGGTATCATCAATCTTCACCGTAATATCACCATCTTCCAAAACCAAAGGCAGCACATTTTCATTGTCCATAAAGATATTTGCCATCTTCGCAGAATCAACATTACCGGAAAAATGAAACTGTCCGTGTACAACATCGCAGGAATCGACATTAATAAAATCGGTATCTTTAAGCACTTTCAAATACAATTTTCTACCATCAAGGGTGGAAACATTGGAAGTACCAGTAATATTGTATGATTCAGCACAGGAAGCTAAAGTCAAAACAGAAATGATTGCGTATAGAATTTTATTCATAAGCGTATTTGTTCTTCGTAAAACAAAGTTACAATCTATTCTCGGAGTAAGAAAATTATTTTATCCTATTTAATTCATTTGTATAATCTTTTATGATTTTTTCGCAAACCATTTCTACCCTTCGACATCTGGATTTTCTTTCTTCAATTCATAACTGATGCGATGAGTGGTGTACACTTCCAAAACTGCAGCAATAAGCAAAAACACTACCCATTTATTATAAAAATAAGTTAGATAAATCTCATAATTGGTAAACATCCGCATCAAAAAGCCATAAGCTGTATCAACCATAGATATGCCGGATACAACAAAAAACAAATCTGCAGCCCCTTGGATACGTTTCAGACGACGTACGACAAGGCTGCGTCCTTCATAGACCTGCATTAACTGCATCAGTACGAAAAGAACTGTTCCTGCAAGAAACAACCAGCAAGAGATATGCCAGCAAATAAGAAAGGCAAAAAGGCCAGTCCCCGCTACCATTAGGATTCCACCTATTAATAATAAAACACTCTGTAATTTACTTAGCTGCTTCATCTTGTTCGTCTACATTATTATCACCAACCTGACTGACTCCTGCATCATCACTCAACACAAAAATATCTTCGTCATCGGCCTTCATAAAATACTTTTCTCGTGCAACCTTCTCTATCGCTTTTGGATTGCGATTGATCTGCCAAAGCAATCTAGAATCACGAACATACTGGTTATCATATTTTCTGATGCTTTCCTTCATATCACTAATCTGAAACTGATATTCTATAAGTTTACGGAAACTATTATCATCAAGGATACCCACGATGAGAATGCCCACTACTATCGTAATCAAATATTTATAGTGGGCAATGAATGATATAATATTGTTGAGGCGACCTGCCATTATTCTATTTTAAACATTTGCAAAGATAATACTTTTTTGTATCTTTGCAATATCAATTCAAAAAAAATGGAAGAATATATTGTATCAGCCCGCAAATACCGCCCTATGACCTTCGACTCCGTCGTGGGGCAAGAAGCGCTGACAACAACACTCAAGAATGCTGTCAAGACAAAAAAGCTGGCACATGCTTATCTGTTCTGCGGTCCTCGCGGTGTTGGCAAGACAACTTGTGCACGTATCTTTGCCAAAGCCATCAATTGTGAGCATCCTGGCGAAAACGGTGAAGCATGCAACGAATGTGAAAGCTGCAAAGCGTTTAACGAAGGACGGTCTTATAACATTTTTGAACTTGATGCTGCCAGCAACAATTCGGTGGAAAACATCAAGTCTCTAATGGAACAAACACGTATTCCGCCACAGATCGGCCGTTATAAAGTCTTTATCATTGATGAAGTCCATATGCTGTCCACTGCTGCTTTCAATGCTTTCCTCAAGACTCTGGAAGAACCACCTGCTCATGTCATCTTTATTCTCGCCACGACTGAGAAACATAAGATTCTCCCTACTATTTTGTCCAGATGCCAGATATACGACTTTGAACGGATGACAGTACCTGACACCATCAGCCATCTAAAAAAGATAGCGGAAAGAGAAGGAATTACTTATGAAGATCAGGCTTTAGACATTATTGCAGAAAAAGCTGACGGTGGTATGCGCGATGCCTTATCTATCTTCGACCAAGTAGCAAGCTACAGCCAGGGGCATATCACCTATCAAAATACTATTGAAGACTTGAATGTCCTCGACAGTGACAATTACTTTAATATTATCGATCTTGCCTTAGAGAATAAAATAAGCGATATGATGTTGTTGCTCAACAGTATCCTCGAGAAAGGATTCAATGGAAGTAACCTGATCAGCGGACTTGCAGAACATGTACGTAATGTGATGATGGCCAAGGATGAGAGTACTATTTCTCTTCTTGAGACCAGCAAGCAACAAAAAGAAAAATTCAAGAACCAGGCTAAGAACTGTCCCCAGACATTCTTATATAAGGCCTTGGAAATTATGAATCAATGTGATATCCACTATCGTGAAAGTTCTAACAAGCGTCTGCTTGTTGAACTTACACTTATAGAAGTCGGGCAGATCACGCAAACAGAGGATAAAGATATCCCTGTCGCGGGGCGCACGCCCCATAGATTAAAAACCCTGTTTAAAAAACTTATTCATGTCCAACCAAAACCGGCGCAACAGGTAGCAGGGGCTGGACAGAGACTTATTGTGGCTTCACGACAGCAGACTCCGAAAGCTGAACCAGTCACGATAAATGAAACTTCATCCATAGAAACCGCAGATTCTACGGATACTGTTCACAAAATAGACCCTTCTATTGCTGCTCATTTTTTCAACTCATGGAGTAACCTCAGTCAGCAACCGGTAAAGAAAAGTCATGCTGCTATGAAAGAAATAGAAGCAGAAAAAGAACTGAAAAAGGAACAATCCAAAGGGGAGCAGACTGAATTTACTCAGGAGGAACTGGAACTGCAATGGATGATCATGTGTAACCGTATGGCCTCTCATAAAGAATTTGTCGGCATTGCTGCACGAATGAAGAATATGGTGCCAAAGATCACGGTATATCCCAACATTGAGCTGGTGATGGAAAATGAATTTCTCCTGAAACAAATCACAGAAGTGAGAAATCGTATCAAGGCTACGATGGTGGCCTTACTCCATAACGCCGACATTAACTTCTCCCTGCGCTTGGCCAAAGCTGAAGAAGCCGGAAAAATACTTACTAAACGTGAAATCTTTGAGCAGCTGTGTGAAGACCATCCCGCCATAGAACGCTTGCGTAAAGATTTTCACTTGGACTTGGCTTAAACAAAAGAGAAAAATGAAATGAAGTAACTTTTTTTCCAAATTTAAACCATGCAATTCAACTGTCATCATAAAAGTTATTATTTTGTTGTCTGATAATAATACTGTAAACAGGTAACGTCTTTTTATTATCAAAAAAGAGCTTTACGGCCGGTAATTTGTGTTAACAGATTAACCTAAATCACGGTTTGTAAAAGATCATCTTATAACCATCAGCTTTTTCAATCACTTTGCACTATAAGTCTTATCCCTATTTAAGATAAGACATCATGATAAGTTATATAATATTCATTTTTTTGTAATGAATTCGAAATAATACTTTTGTACTTTTGTGACATCATTTAACAATAGATGTAGCTTATGAAAGTAAAAAACAACAAACTAATACAATACGGACTTGTCGCTATATTGATATTTCTTTCCTTTGACTGGACAGCATCGGGGTGCACTTCTCCGGAAAAAGGAGAAAACAGTAATATTGAAAAGAATAACAACACGTCAACGACTCCAACAATTCCTGACAAAGCAGAAATGAACATAAAAGGAATAGTTAACTGCGATGGTAAAGGAATAAAGGGAGTGGAAGTCTCAGATGGCATAGAAGTCACTCAGACCGATGCCAATGGGATATATTACATGAAATCCAAAAAGAAGTATGGCTATGTCTTTATATCAATACCATCTGGCTACGAAGTTTCCATTTCAAATAAAAACACACCAGTTTTCTTTAAGCATCTTGCATACGGCTCTTCCACTATTGAAGAAAAGGATTTCACACTAAATAAAACGGATAATAGCAAGCATGCTGTAATTGCCATGACTGATTTTCATCTATGCAACAGAAGTGGGCTCAACGATCTGAAACAATTTGATAAAGTTGCTGCAGACATTAATTCTACTGTTGTCTCTCTTCAGGATCAGGGATATAAGGTTTATGGCCTTAGCATGGGAGATGAAAGCTGGGACTTATATTGGTATTCTAACAATTTCAATATTGCGGCAGCTATGAGCAAAATGCAGGAAATTGACTGTCCACTTTTTCATTGTCTCGGCAATCATGATAACGATCCCTATTACGCTGATGACTGGATGGCTGAACAAGCCTTTATAAAAAATTTTCCTGCTTACTACTCTTTCAATATCGGTGATAACCATTATATTGTACTTGATGATGTAAAATACATCAATAATGGAGCCTCTATCGGGACTGTTGGTGACAGGAGTTTTAATGCAACCATCATTGATGAAGAAATGAACTGGCTAAAGAAGGACCTCAGTCTGATTACGAATAAAAATCAACGCATTATCGTAGCCATGCATGTACCTCTTTACGAACAGCCGGATGTATCCAAAGGACAGCAAACCAACGAATATAGTCTTGAAGATTACTCTGATTTCATTAAAGCCTTCAGTGGCTTTACCAATATACACCTTCTCACCGGCCATACGCATAATAATTACAATGTAAACGAACTTAGCAACATTCGCGAACACAATACTGCTGGTATCTGCGCCACATGGTGGTGGACGAACAATTTGACGAATAACGAACAACATATCTGCCGCGATGGTTCACCTGGTGGCTATGGTGTATATTTGAATAACGGTTCTAATATGACATGGTATTACAAAGGTGCCAACTATGACAAGAACTACCAGTTCAGAGCTTATGATTTAAACCAAGTTTATATTGAAGATAAGGGAAGTTCTCCTTCTGTTTATAATCAATATATACATAATTATGGAACAAGAAGCACAGATAATAAAATCCTCATTAACGTATGGAATTATGATAAGAATTGGAAAGTCGAAGCCATCGAAAATGGAAAGGAGCTTGCCGTAACTCGTATAGCAGCCTACGACCCTCTTCATATTCTCTGCTACGACATGCAGCGTTACTATAATGGGAAAATGCCGACCTCTCCTTTTGTTACTACTAAAACTGACCATATGTTTGAATGCACAGCTTCCAGCGCAACTTCCACAGTAACCATAAAGGCAACAGATGGATTCGGAAATGTATATACCGAAGATATGATTCGTCCGAAAGCGTTTAATATGAATATGAAATAACTATAATAATAAAAAACAAACTAAAAAAACATCAAAAATTATGAAAGATGAAAAGAGACATAAAAAAGTTGTGTGTTTAGCCTTTTTTTTTGTAATTGCAGCAAATGTATTCGGACAAAATTTTAAGATTTCAGGCAAAGTATTTGATACTGATGCCATCACTCCCCTCATTGGAGTTACCGTCAGGCAACAAGGAGAAAAAAACGGTGCCATTACTGATTCCGATGGCAACTTTACCATTAACATTGAAGGGAAGAATCCTATTTTAACATTCTCATACTTAAGCTATAATACGACTACAGTAGCCATAAGAAACAAGAAATCCATTGAAGTCATTTTAAAACCCTCTGACAAAAATTTAAATGAGGTGGTAGTCACAGCTTTGGGTATTAAGCGAGAAGAAAAATCATTAGGATATTCTGTTACTAAAATTAGTAACAAAGAACTGACTAAGAACGTAACAGGTAACTGGTTGGAACAAATGAACGGCAAGGTTGCCGGATTAAGCCTCCAACAAGCCGGAACCGGCCCTCTGAGTACGATGCGCGTTACTCTTCGAGGAGACCATTCCCTTAACCATGGAAATAGCGAAGCTTTGTTTGTTGTCGACGGTGTCCCTATCCAATCTGGTACTATTGCCACCGGCAGCGGCAGTACATACGCCAATTCAGACGCACCAGTTGATTTCGGTAATGGCGCCAGTGATATCAACCCAGATGATGTAGAATCTGTCACTGTTTTAAAAGGTGCTGCCGCTACAGCACTTTATGGCTCTCAAGCTGGTAACGGTGCCATCATTATTACAACTAAAGGGGGAGAGAATTCAAAAAAATGGGGCGTCACTCTTAACTCCTCACTTGTATTTGATGTAGCCAGCTACTGGCCTGACTTCCAGACGGAATATGGATCCGGATCCGACATGGGACTAAACGAATTTTGTTTTTGGCCTCTCACAACAGAGCAAGCGCCTGATGGCATAGCTACAAGTCCCAATATATCCCGCTATGCCTTTGGCGAAAAATATGACGCCAATAAATTACGTTATCAATATGCATCCAAGAACTGGGATACAAATACTTATACAAAATTGCCATGGGTGTATGCCGATGACTGGTACAAAGGCTTTTTCCAGACGGGAACCACTTTGAGAAACAATGTTGCAATCAATGGCGGCAATGGAAAAGGAACAACGGCACGATTCAGCTTTACAGATACACGTAACAACTGGATTATGCCAAACACAGGCTATGTCAACGATGATGTTGCGATAGCCTTTGATGCACCGGTAAACAAACACATCAAATTAAGCTCACGGATAAACTATACCAACAAACGTAGTGACAACCTTCCCGCCACCGGATATTCTGCACAGAATCCTCTCTACACATTAACAATGGGATATACTAACAATCCTATTCATCTTTGGAAAGAAGAATATTTTCAAGGTCGTTTCAATTCAGAGAATTTTGGTGCTGACGGTACTGATGGCCATAGTCTGGTATACCGTTCCGATAATTCCCTCAATCCATATCGTACCGTTTATGAAGAAAAGAATTCTATGGACAAAAACCGTGTATACGGAAATATGTCAGCTTTTATTGACTTAGAAAAAGGATTGACACTAAAACTTTGTTCTTCTCTGGATATGACACATTTATGGCGTACACAGCAGAAACCTTTCCTGACGTCGGGATATATGCAAGGATTCTATAGAGAACAGACTGCAAATATTTATTACACCAACAATGATTTTCTGCTCACCTATTCTAATAATAAATGGTTTAACGGACATCTGGAATTCTCCACATCGTTTGGAGGAAACAGTATGAATTACAATTATTACAACGACCGCATTAGTCTCGAAAAGCTACAGATTGACGGCATATATAATATATATAATGTACCTTCCGGCTATAGTCCTGACGATTTCAGCTATCATTCCAAGAAAAAAGTCAACTCTTTATATGGTATTACTTCACTTAGCTGGGACGACACCTATTACCTCGAACTTACAGACCGGAATGACTGGTCCAGTGCCTTATCCAAAGGCAACAGATCGTATAATTACCCTTCTGTATCAACAAGTATCTTACTTGACCAGCTCTTCCATTTTGATAAACATGCAGCATGGATAGACATGCTTAAATTCAAATTATCATGGGCCAATGTAGGTAATGATACTTCCCCGTACTCGCTTGACAGATACTACAATGCTACAAGTTATTACGGAGGATATTCTATTTCCCCCAACATTCCAAATGCCAATATCAAACCTGAGAATGAAGAAAGTTGGGAAGGTGGGGTTGAAGGTAAGATGTTCAGAGGCCGGATTGGATTTGATTTCACAGCCTACACAATCAGTACTACAAACCAAATTGTATCTGTAGCAGCAGACCAGATTACCGGAGCTACAGGATATACTATCAATGCAGGCAAAATCAGCAGCAAAGGCCTTGAAATATCATTTAATGCCGTTCCTGTCCGTACACATAACTTCGAATGGTCCGTCAATCTGAATTGGTCGAAAATATGGAACAAACTGGATAAATTACAAGACAACTGGAATTCTAATGAACCTTATCAGACAGATATGGGAACGACAATTGGCAATCGTGTATATATTTATTCTTACGTTGGTCATCAAATGTATCATATTTATGGATACGGGTATAAGCGAGCGCCTGAAGGCTCTTATTATCTTGACAGCAATGGAAGTAAGATTGACTGTAGCGGAGCCAAAATCATAAACTCCAGTGGCTATCCTGTTTTAGATACCAGTAATCTAATTGACTTAGGTAAAGTCAATCCGGATTGGACCGGAGGTTTCAGTACAGCTTTCCGTTACAAAAACTGGAATCTGAGTATGGACTTCAGTGCACAAGTAGGCGGGCACTGCTATTCTGTGACAAACTTCGCTCTCTCTTATCAAGGTAAACTGAAGAACTCTTTGATCGGCCGCTACGATGGTTTTGTTGTCAATGGCGTACAGGCTACAAGCCAAAATGGTATATATACTAAGAATAGCACCGTATTTACAAGTGCAGAGACTTACTATAACAGCTATGTCTGGAACCGTAACAATGCTGAAGAAAATACCTTTAGAACTGATTTTCTGAAATTAAGGCAAGTGCGTCTTGATTTCATTGTTCCCAAAAGATTATGTAGGGGAACAAAATTCTTAGAAGATGCAAGTATTGGCGTTTATGCAACTAACATCTTCTGTATTACCCCATTTCCTCAGTATGATCCGGAAACAGCCATGGTAAATAATGCAGATATCTACAGTGGCATTGAAACAATGTCTTATCCTATGACACGCTCTTATGGAATTAATATAAAATTATCATTTTAAATATTATGGAAATATTCAAATATATAACTTTAGTCCTGGCCTGCGGCTTCTTACTGACAGACTGCACCGGAGATTTTGAAGGGACAAATACGAATCCGAACAAGATAACTGTTGAAAGTGGCAAGTTAAGTGCCAGCGCTATGTTCGAACCGATTCTCTATGGAGGTGCAAACTACCTGACTTACATCAGTTTGTTCTGGAATGATGAACTCATACAACATACTGCCAACACGGCATTCACCGTACGCCAGGAACATCGTTACTATATCGGCGACAGCAATTGGACAAGCTTATGGAATAACATTGCTTCTTATGGCAGCAATATTCACGAAATGT
>DMYZ01000129.1:0-2406 GCA_003483565.1 Prevotella sp. | reverse complement strand
CGACCTTGAATCAGCCAATAAGATCTATGCCGAAAATCCATACGTAAGCAACAGTATCGCCTCCCTGGACGGAATGTATGGTTTTGACATGACGAAATGGAGAAAGTTCAACAATTCATTGTATCTTCGTTTGCTATGCCGTATTAGCGGACGATCTTCAACGATTGTAGACAGCACACACACTGTACCAGAAAAGATGCAGCAAATAGTTGATAACTCTTCAGAATATCCCATATTCACTTCAAATAAAGACAATGCCACTGTACATTACAGTGCCATTGACCCCTATTATTCACAGTTTGATCCTAAAGATAATACAGAAGCCGATTTTACAGCTTATCGACTTACTGAAGAAACTATTAAGTTAATGGTTGTCAAAGGGAACGATGAGACCATAGATGCCTATATTGATCCCAGGTTGCCTATCATCGGAAACAAGCGTCCGAAATATGCTTACTGGAAAGGTACTGTAGCGGGGTGTTCTTCTGAAGAACAGAACAATGTCGATAAAGGAACTTCTTATTTGAACTATGCTACTTTAGCCCGTAATAACTCCGATGAATTCTTAATGGATTATTCTGAAGTAGAGTTTATCCTGGCAGAGGCTGCACTCAATGGCTGGATCACCGGAGGGGAAGATGCATCCCGCGCCTATTATGAAAATGCAGTAACAGCATCTATGAAAAAATGGTCTGACTTTGGAGCAAACATTTCAACGGACTATATAATCTCAGACAATCAGGTTAAAGAATTTCTAAACTCTTCTTTAGGCTCTTGGGATGATAACCCTAATCATGAACAGCTTATCATTGACCAAAAATATATAGCCTCCTTTTGGATTGGTATGGAGGGATGGGATGAATATAGGCGTACTGGCTACCCGATACTTAGCATTGGAGCAGGATGTACCTTTAATGATATGGTACTCCCTACCCGTATGGGATATCCGAATACCACCATTGCAACGAACTCTGCCAATGCCACCGCTGCCTTAAAGAATATGGGTGGTGAAAATAACATGAAGACACCTCTATGGTGGAGCAAACAGGCTATCGAAAAATAAAAACAATTTTTACAAGGAAAAATGAATAATAAATTTATATCTATCGCTATCACTGTGCTCCTTATGCTTGCGGAAGGAGCGGCAGCACAGACCAGGGTAATAGCCCATCGTGGATATTGGACCCCAGCCGGTTCTGCACAGAATTCAATTACTTCTCTTTATAGGGCAAGTATTTTGGGGGTCTATGGATCAGAATTTGATGTCCATATCACTGCTGACGGCATCGTTGTTGTCAATCATGACCGTGTTTTCCCCGATGGTACGAATATTGAGCTCGTTAATTATAAACAACTTCAAAAAGAAACACTGTCAAACGGAGAAGTTATTCCCACTTTCAGGCAATATCTCCGTGAAGGGAAAAAAATAAAGGGAATCCAACTCATCTGTGAGATCAAGGCTCATATTAACAACGAAAGAGAAGACCTTTGTATTGATTCCGTGCTCCATTCCGTTCAACAAGAAGGAATGGAAAAACAGGTTGAATATATTTCTTTTAGTAAGAATGCCTGCCAATATCTTGCTCTACACGCTCCCAAAGGAACAAAAATATCCTATCTGGATGATGACCTTACTCCCGCACAATGCAAAGACATGGGATGTACCGGCATTGACTTTGAAGAAAACAACTTTGGCCAGCATCCAAACTATATCACAGAGGCACACCAATTGGGGATGGAAGTAAACGTATGGACGGTAGATGATTTGAATCAAATAAACAACTTCATCAAGGCCGGTGCTGATTTCCTAACCACAAACAAACCTGCTGAAGCACTGAAACTATGTAAATGATATTTCATAAAAAAATGATCCATACTGCGGTTCTTCATTCAAATTTATTCAAAGATTTTTAAAACAGACAATAATGAGAAAAACAAAAATTTTAATCGTTTCGTTACTAGCCTTTATTCCGGCTACGGCAACTTTCGCACAAAGCACAAAGATCAAGGATGTCCGAACTAATCCTGATATTTTTTTCCTTCAGGATGGCCAACAACCCAGTTCACTTGACCTTTTACCTCCACCTCCATCAGTAGGATCCATGCAATGGTATTATGATGAGTCACAATACCAATGGGGGAAAAGCCTTCGCGACACTCCGCGCGGTGATCAGGCTGCAACCGATGCTCAGATAGAGGGTGACGGTGTACCACACATATTCTCTGAAGCTTTTGGTACGGAGATCAGCAAGGAAAATGCCCCGGAGATCTACAAACTCGTTCTTGAGATGCGCGATGATGCCGGTGATCTGGCCACCCGCAGTGCCAAGAATCATTATATGCGTATTCGTCCTTTTGCTTATTATAAGGAAGATACCTGTAATCCTGCACAACAAAAAGAACTTT
>DMYZ01000043.1 GCA_003483565.1 Prevotella sp. | reverse complement strand
GATCTATGTTTATTGTTAAAACTGCTGATACCGGCTTATATCATTTAGAATTCTTGAAAAACTATACTAAGTTTCTCATCTCTCGCGGAGAGAAGAGAATATAATGAATGATACGGATGAAGGTCAGAATATCTTTTAGCAAAGGCCTCTTACCTTTGCTTTTTTCTTCTTTGATAGTTTTATGTCTTGCAGGTTGTGCAGAAGATAGCAGTATATTAGATAATGGGAGAAACAGACAATTAGAGTTTTCTGTTACAACTTGTGGCTGGAATAGTTCTAATAGTAGTTCTTCCGATTCTAGACCCTATAGTCGAGCCACTCCCATTAGTACATTTGATACTTCCAACAGTTTTAATGTAATTGCAGATGTAAATAAGGGAAGTAATTGGACTACGGAAATAAAGAATGAAACTGTTTCTTACTCCACAGCAAATAATATCTGGCAGACTACAGCTACACATTACTGGTCTGGAACTGGCAGTACTGTGAATTTCTATGTCTACTACCCCACAAGTATCTCTGGCAGTATTACCCATAGCGCAGGCTCTGCACCTGTTCTTTCCTATACCGTACCTGATAATGCAGCTGCCCAGATTGATATTCTCACTTCATCAAAGACTAGTGTTGCCGGAGATTCCTATACCCAAATTCCCGTTGACTTCAAACATATCCTTGCAGCAGTACAGTTTAGAGTTGGCAGTTTTGGTCTGCCCAGAGGAACAATCTCATCAATTACAATAAGCGGTATCAAAAACTCTGGAGTCTATACCTTCGACAGTGGATGGACATTGAATTCCGGGACAACAACTTTTAATTCATCTCCTTCAACAGTAATAAACGGTACATCAGGCGAAAGTATTACAGCCGGAACTTATACTCTCCTGATGATACCTCAGGCATTCAGTAATGCTACTATCACTTTAACTTATAATACAGGAACGACATATACCAAAACAATATCAGACATCTGGACTGCAGGAAATACTTATACCTATAATTTATCAAAATCTGTAAATATCGGTGATTACTATTATAGCGATGGAACCTGGGGAACAATATCTGAAAATCCTAAAAAGATACCAATCGCAATTATTTTTAGTAATAAAACAAGTACGAAGGATAAAGCATATGGTTTCACGCATGGCTATGCTATGGCGTTAAGTAATGCCAATGCACCAACTTGTTGGTCCTTGTCAGAAGGATCTTCTGATAATATGATGGTAGATTCTTCTGGTCTTCAGACCGATTACGATGGCTATGATCATTTTATGCATATCTTTAGAAATAAAGGAGCCTTAATGTATTCATCAACAAATTATCCTGCATTTTATGCTGCGAGGAATTATGGTATTTCAGCACCAAGTGGTTCCAGCGGCTGGTATCTTCCCAGTGTTGGACAATGGTATTTGTTTATATCTAATATCGGTAAAGATTCTGTTGTAACATATAGTAAAAATAGTCAGACTGGATCTTATATTATAGAGTGGAAGAATTCGACTTCTGTTAGTTCAACAATAGAATCAGTTATGATTAATACAAAATCAGACTCTTTTATTGGTTATTGGTATTGGTGCAGTTCTGAGCAAAATTCAAATTATGGGTCACTTACAAATATCTCATCAAATGATGTTTATACGGGAGGAATGGACCCTCATAAGGAAAGAACTCCAGATGAGTCGGAAAGGCTTCGGTCAGTTATTGCGTTCTAATACTTATATATTTCTCCTAAAGTATTCTCATTGGTTTTAAGGAGAATACGAGTTTTGAGATATTGAATGGCCACAATGGCATTAACGGTATCGACAAAAACTAATCAAATCAATTCAGATAAGCTCGTACAATATTCGCAAGCAAATTGATGTTATTTTTTATCCAGATATTCCTGATATATAGCAACAGGTCCCCAATGCCATAACTTCGTATTTTCCCGTTCCAGTTCCTTATATGTATTTGACTTGTAAAACTGACGAAGTGCCTCCAACGCAGGAACATGATGCTCCTTTATATACATACTAACTACAGCAACTATCTTGCCGGGAAGTAAAAGATACAAATTATCCTGTGTGATTTGTGGTATCATAAAGAACCTCCTTCTTTTCTATGTATGTTAACGTCCTTAATGAGTTTTCAGTATGAAACAGTAGCTGGTCAACGAGTTTATAAGCCTTCAGTTCACCTATAAGTGCCTGTTTGTCCAAAAAGCCCTGTTCGTATAAAGCAAATGCTGCATAGACCCTGTCATCGGCTACTGGACCATAGACAATATCATAATCATGATGGTAATGTATATCGGTTCTGTTATTCATAACGAAATCCAGCCAGTCTTCATCCGGAGAATAGAATCTCAATATATTCAAGCCTTTTGCTTTATCACTATCCCATTCATAAATATTTACCCATCCCTTCTGATGTCTGGTATCCAATTTCCTTCTAACCCAACGTCCGGCCTGCTCAGAAGAGGTGGTAGTATAGAATCCCGAACCATAATCAAGAGCCCTGCTTGGTGCTATTATCTTAGGTTTATTGACAATTTCCATACTTCCATGATAGACTTTCATCTCTTCTTATTTTTAATATAGTCATCTATTTCTAGCATAAGCCAACTGCTTCCCTGGGTATGCAGGGTATCGAAATTATCATGGAGATAAGAGTAAACATCATAATTGTCAAATAGCAATGATACTTCGCTACCTGATTTATTCGTATACTTCTTATATTCTTCAATACAAAAAGATATAAAATACAATATGTCTTCTTCTTTCTTATCCATGTTCCATGCAAATATAATCTTTTTATCTTTACGGACAAAGATTATAACTCTTTTTCTCATCTCTCGCGGAGAGAAGAGAATATAAAGGATGATATGGATGAGGGTCAGAATATCTCTAAACAAAGGTCTTGTTCCTTTGCTTTTTTCTTTTTTATTAATACTTTTGTGTCTTGGAGGATGTGCAGAAAACAGCAGTATACTGGATAACGGGGGAAACAGACAATTAGAGTTTTCTGTTACAACTCATGGTTGGAATAATTCTACTACTCGAGCCACTCCTATTAGTGGAAACACTTTCGATACTTCCAAAAGTTTCAATGTAATTGCTGATGTAAACAAAGGAAGTGACTGGTCCACAGAAGTAAATAATGAGACAGTATCCTATTCTACAGCAAATAATATCTGGCAGACTCCTGCTACACATTACTGGCCGGGAGCAGGAAGTACTGTAAACTTTTATGCTTATTATCCTCCAAGTATTTCAAGCAGCATCACTCATACTGCAGGTTCAGCACCCGTTCTCTCCTATACTGTACCTGATAATGCGGCTGACCAGATTGATATTCTTGCTTCTTCAAAGACTGGCATAGTCGGTGATTCTTATACCCAGATTCCTGTTGACTTTAAGCATATTTTCGCTGCAATACAGTTTAAAGTTGGAAGTTCGGGATTGCCCAGTGGAACAATCTCATCAATTATAATAAGCGGTATCAAAAATTCCGGTACTTATACTTTTGGCAGTGGATGGACATTGAATTCCGGGACAACAACTTTTAAGGCATCTCCATCAACAGTAATAAACGGTACATCAGGCGAAAGCATTACATCTGATCTTTATGCTTTGATGATGATTCCTCAAACTTTCAGTAATGCAAATGTTTCATTGGCTTACAATAATGGTACTACGTTTTCTACTATAATATCTGGTGTATGGAATGCATGTGGAGTTTATACTTATAGCCTATCTAAGACTATAATATATAACTATGATTACACAGGAAATGTTCAAACATTTACAGTTCCTTATACAGGAACATACAAGATAGAATGCTGGGGTGCTAAGGGAGGAGATGACCCTAGTAAAGGAGGCGCTATACCCGGAAAGGGAGCCTATACTTCCGGATATATAAATCTTACCTCTGGCAAACAATTATTTCTGTATGTTGGTGGTATGGGGAACAGTATTTATAAACAGGTCAATTCTGGTGGCTGGAATGGAGGTGGAACTTGTACTTCAAATGCAA
>DMYZ01000274.1 GCA_003483565.1 Prevotella sp. | reverse complement strand
TATTGTGGTAAAATAGAACATCTTTATTACCTTTGCGAACACTTTTTGATAAATAAATTAAAAAATGAATCGAATAAAGATTACATGTCTGGCAATTCTTATGTTGCCAAGTTTATCCTCGTTTGCTGGTGGACTTCTCACCAATACCAATCAAAATGTCGCATTCTTGCGTAATCCAGCAAGAGATGCAGCCATAAGTATTGATGGAGTTTACAGCAATCCTGCCGGTGTTGTCTTCATGCCTGAAGGCTTGCACATGTCTTTAAATTTCCAGAATGCTCATCAAACAAGGAATATTACATCAACCTTTGAACCTTATAAATTTGGGGAACAAAATGAAGGGAATACGACAAAAGAATTCAAAGGTAAAGCCAACGCACCGGTAATTCCATCCATCCAAGCTGCATATAACAAAGGGAAATGGAGTTTCCAAGCTAATTTTGCTATTACTGGAGGTGGAGGGAAATGTGAATTTGACCAAGGACTCTCTTCTTTTGAAAGCACTGTAGGTATGCTTCCTCTTCTTTCACAGAATATGAATACGCTTACAACTGCACTTGGAATGGGTAACTTAAATTTACCCACAGTGGAAAACTATGATATGGACACCTATATGAAAGGCCGTCAATACTATTTTGGCCTTACTCTAGGTACAGCATACAAGATTGATAAGCATTGGTCTATATACGGTGGTCTGCGCGTTCTTTACGGCAATTCAAATTATTATGGCTATGTCAGCAATATACGCATGAAGATTGCCGGATCAGACGAATATGTCAACTCATCCAAGTTTTTCACTTCAGCAGGAGAACAGGCTATTGCAGCATATGGGCAATATACTACAGCTGCACAAACGTATGCTGCTGCAGGTAACACCGCTGCAGCTCAATCTGCAGCTACTATGGCTAAGGATTATTTCCTTAAAGGGGCAATGCTCTCTGCACTTGGCGATGCTACGAAGGACGTAACTTTAAATTGTAATCAAACAGGTTGGGGCGTTGCTCCTATTGTAGGTGTTGATTATAAAACTGGCGCCTTTAACTTTGCTGCCAAATATGAATTCAAAACTCGCATGCGACTAAAAAATGAATCAGCCAACAGTGAAAGCGCAAAAAACCTACAGATTCTTGACCGTTGGGCTGACGGAATTAACGTTGCAGATGATTCTCCTGCCCTCCTCACTCTTGGAGCAAGCTGGGAAGCTATACCCAAGCTTCACTTGAACGCAGGATGGCATCACTATTTTGACAAAGATGCCACTCAATTTGATAATCGTCAAAGAAAACTCGGCGGCGATACTAACGAATACCTCTTCGGTGCTGAATATGATATCAACAAAATTTTTGAAGTAAGTGCAGGTACTCAAATTACACGATATAACTTTACTGATAATTATATGGAAGATGTGAGCTTCAATGTAAGCTCTTACTCTATCGGCTTCGGCTTCGGTATACATCTCAATAGAAAGATGAAACTTAATGTTGCTTACTTCCAAACCAATTACAGCAAATACAATCGCAGTAACAATGACTACTACAATCTTTCATCTCTCGCCGGTAATATCATCGGCAATGTTGCTACAACATTAGGACAAGATCAGACAACTATTGCTTCTGCCGTATCTGCAACTCAAGCAATACTGACAACACCTGGAAGTGATGGCAAAAGTCTGCTCTATGGACATGACACCTTCACACGTACAAATCGAGTACTCGGAATCGGTCTTGACATCGATTTCTAAAACTTTAATTTTTGCTTTTTAAAGAGGATCTACATCAAAGTAGATTTGCAAAGCACCATATCGCGGGTCCTTCGACATTTGCTTCTGCGCAAAAAGAAGGTACTCGCGGACTTTTTTCTGATTAATTCCTTTTTCCAGTTTTAAAACAATCTTACGGATATTCATATTCTTAACACGGGCTATTGCGGGTTTGTCTGGACCAAGGATACGATCCCCGAACCATTGCTTCAGTTTTTCACCAAACTGCATGCTGGCTCCTTGTACCACATCATCATTCTTATGCTTTAGAAAAATGTATATAAGGTGATAATAAGGTGGATAATGAAACATGTTCCGCTCAGACAGAAGATTCTGGAAAAAAGCAAAATAGTCATGGTTAACAATCTCATGAATTACTGGCAAATCAGGATTTTTTGTCTGAAGGATCACTAATCCCTGTTTACCCTTTCTGCCAGCCCGTCCACTTACTTGTGACATCATCATAAAGGCATGTTCATAAGCACGAAAATCAGGGTAGTTCAACATACTGTCAGCATCAAGAATACCAACAACACTAACCCTATCGAAGTCTAATCCTTTACTTATCATCTGGGTACCAATAAGGAGATTAGTACGCCCTGCCGAAAAATCATCAATTAAACGTTCATAGGCATTCCGGGTACGAGTAGTATCAAGATCCATACGGGCTATACGTGCTTCAGGAAACTCTTCACGGATATAATCCTCTATTTTTTCTGTGCCATATCCCATACCCTTTAAATCAGTACTACCACAATTCGGGCACGTTGTTGGTACAGTAAAAGCAGCCCCACAATAATGACAAGTCAGTAAATTCAAATTCTTATGATAGGTCAAAGATACATCACAGTTAGTACACTTTGGCACCCATCCGCATTCTTTACATTCTATCATTGGTGCATATCCTCTTCTATTCTGGAAAAGAATCACTTGCTGATTTTCCTGAAGAGCCTTACGCACAGCAACCAACAATTGTGAAGAAAACGGACCGTTCATCATTTTTCGACGACGAAGGTCCTTGACATCAACAACTTGTATTTGAGGAAGTTGTATTCCCTGGTATCTGCTATTCAAGGATACAAGGCCATATTTACCGGTTTGGGCATTATAATAACTTTCCATCGAAGGTGTAGCCGTACCCAGCAAGACTTTTGCATCATATAAACGAGCTAAGACAATAGCTACACTACGGGCATGATAGCGAGGGGCCGGATCCTGCTGCTTAAAAGATGTTTCATGCTCCTCATCAACAACAACCAATCCCAAGCACTGAAAAGGAAGAAAGACGGCACTTCGTGCTCCCAAAATAACATCATAAGGATGACTTGAGAGTTGTTTTTTCCATATTTCCACTCTTTCAGAATCACTATACTTAGAATGATAAATTCCCAACCGATCACCGAAAACTTTTTTTAAACGTTCCATAATCTGAACCGTAAGGGCTATTTCTGGCAAGAGATACAGCACCTGCTTATGCTCAGTTATGGCTTTCTGGATCAGGTGGATATAAACTTCGGTCTTTCCACTTGAAGTAACGCCATGAAGAAGTACGACATTCTTCTCCTGAAACTGTAATAAAATTGATTGATAGGCCTCCTCTTGCACAGCTGACAAAGGTTTCACCGCGCCAGATATTGCCATAACGTCATGATTCAACCGACCCACTTCCCGTTCATACTGACGCAACATTCCACGATCAATTAAAGCTTTTACTGTTGCAAGAGTACAAGGTACAGAATTCATCAATTCATCACGGGCAATTTGCTGAATGGCTAAACGAGGGCTGGAACCTTCAAGGGTATCCCAATGAGAAAGGGCCAAATATTCTATGAAAGCTTTCTGCTGCTTTGGAGCGCGTTGCAAGGTACGCAATGCCACATGCAGAGATTCTTCCTGCTGATAAGACTGCATCAGCCCAATATAAGTCTCAGTCTTCGGCTTATATTTATCCATCGATTTTAGTCCTGCGGGTAAAGCTGCCACATAAATGTCACCTAGAGTCGCCATATAATAACGGGATATCCATTGCCACATTTTATACTGCTGTTCATAAAGCACAGGGGCTTTATCAAGAACGTCCAATATCGGACGTACTTTGAATGCAGGCTTATTTTCATGGATGGATATTGCTATAGCAATATATTTTTTGCTTCTGCCTAATGGTACAAGTACACGGGAACCCGACACCACACTGAACTCAAGAGTTTCAGGTATGGAATATGTAAACAGACTATTTAAAGGTAATGGCAATATGACATCAACATACTTCATGAAAACAAAGATAATAAAATAAATGCAGACAGCCTAAAAGTTGCCTGCATTTATATTTTTGTCATTCTATACTTAAAAGAAATAAGCAAGACCAATCTGCCATGTATTATTATGTGACTTGAAATTTTTAACGGTCTTATCAACAGCATCGGCTGCTGTTAAATCCGCAGATGATCCACAAGCAACATTATAATTAGTTGTCAACTGCAAATGAGTCAACAAGGTCACTCCAGCACCGATATTAACACTGAAATTGGACTTTTTCAAGGAATAACTGCTTCCTTTATCCCATACGAAGTTCTGGTCACCTACATTGATGCCCCATTGAGGACCCATAAAAAGAAAAACATTAGCTGTACTCCCAAGACCTACAATATATCGAAGATTGACTGGTATCAATAATTGTTGCTGGCGGATAGTCAGACTTTCCTCGTTTTCATCCTTAACATCTGTTGTACGATTATCATACAAAGCTGAAGCATCAACTCCTAAGCCAATTACCGGTAAAGAAATTTTAATCGTAGGCCCAAAAAAGAAACCTGCTCTATTGGATGTATTAAACACATTTTTACTGATACTCATATTTGTAACATCAGCACCTGCCCTCAAGCCAAACTTTACCTGGCCCTTTGCCTGAGTAGCAAACATTATGGCCATAATGACAACAAATAAAGATAATAGTTTTTTCATAACTTGTTCATATTATGTTATCTTAATAGAATTAATGACGCTCACGGCGAACGGTCACACGAGCCGGGGTCGCAGAAGATGAACTGCCAGCAGAGTGACGATTATATTTTACTGTAGTAGAGGATGATCTTCTATTTCTTACCCTTTTAGCTTTTTTAACAGGTATATTCTTGTTATTGGATATGCTGTCAAGGGAATCTTTCTTTATATGCTCACCCCAAAGATTCTTTTCAAAGGTTTCAAGTTCCCCTTCTATACGTTTCTGTTCCTTTGTCAAGGCAGAATCTGTATTACAATACTGTGCCAAAGTCTTTCCCAACATATTAGTTGTCTTGTAAATTTTACCCCGATACATATTTAGAGTAAAATAATCATCAAGACTCATTGTAGCAGCATTGTTAAGATTACTTGTCATGATTTGCTGCTTTGTTAAAAATGGGGCAAGATCATCATACTTAACCCAGAACAAAGGATACTTGGTTGTCCCGTCACCAAAATCATCATCACGTTCCATAATCGGACAAAGTGCAATTACCTTTGTATGGAAAGTTGCTGTGTTTTGATCATAATAAGCACACTCTTTTATATAATATGACTTTACTTCTTTAGAAGGAATATCACTGTCATCAAGATGTACACCACGGTCAGTATGTTCATAAAAAATGTGATAATTATCAAGGAATGCCAATGGTTTTACTTTAGAAGTACTATTGAAGACTTCATTGCCATCCAAACGATATTCATATACACTAATATTACCTGTCATAAAAAGTTTAAAAATATAGGTAAACAAATTCATTTGATTGCCTACAGGTTCTGTCGGATAATAAAGACAGGCATTAGCATCATCATTTAAATCAATTTCACGATAAATATCACGACGCCAGACTACATTCTCGTCCATTGGTGCTGCTGTAGGAAAATCAATACGAGCACGTGTCGTGATATTATTCGTATTCGACTGATTATTCTTTTGTTGAGAAGCTTGTCGACGTGCAGGTGGCTGTGCAACCACTGGTGTAGCAAAGCAAATCACCATAAATATGAATAAGAACTTCTTCATTTTATCTCTTTACTTTTATTATTTTACAATTACTTCCATTGCTGACGGCAACTTCCGGGTAATACCATCAGGACCAACTGCGGTAATATGGGATATATAGAAACGCTTGTTCCTCGATAGTTTCCGGAATGTATCACGCTGACGGTCTGAGAAATTGGATCCTGATGATGCCATAGGAATAGCATTACCCATATTATCGAAAAATATTGTTTCAAAGCTGATAACCCTAAATGAAATATCCAAAAGACCATCATCAATGGCAGCACGAATTCCTGCAGCATTCATTAAAGATCCCTTTGATAAACCTCCTCCTCGGAATCGGTCAGTTCCCAAACCAATATATGCCGTAGGGTCTGGCAACTTTCTTACATGAAAGACGAAAGTCCCTGCACTACGCATTTCCTTGCCATCATGTCCTGATACATGAACGGTTACGTCACGCCCCACTGTAGTTGGAGTTACAATATAATGACCGTTGCCTTTCGAACGAACACCGGCACCAGAAGCACTCAAGATAACAGCATTTTGAGGTATACCAGGCATACTTACACTCATAGGATTGGCATAGCCGGCATAAAGAACATTCATCATATCAGCTGCAACAGTAGCAGAATTAGGTACTTGAATGACATTATACTTCTGAAGGAAATTCCTTCTTATATAATCACCACGTGTATTCCGCATAAGAATATATCCACTGATCTGATGCTCTCCTACTCCTCCAGCTGTAAATGAATATTTACCACTGGAAGAACCGGCACGTGCACCGTTAACATAAATAAGCGGTTGCTGAGTCGTGTCAATAGCTGCCATCACAATGTTGGCATTAAAGCGTTCACCTGGATAAAGTGTGGTCTTTTCTGGAATGACAAAAGCACTTAACTTATTGACATGAATATCTTTCAGCCCGATATTGGCAACCAATGTATGGAGAACTTCACCCTCAGCATAACGTACATCGCTCTGCAATTTTGAAAGTAGAGTCACAGCAGCTGCTACAGGCATATCTTCAAACATATATTCCTGCCAATTCTTACCCATAGAATGAGCTTTCTTAGGTAATGCTGTAGAAAGGTTACTACCTATTATTGCTTTCTGATGAGGGTCTGTAATCATAGTTAAAATTCTATCACGATAGGAATTGATCGCACGATAAAGCTTCTTGCCCTTACCTGTTCCTGGAGCCAGCATTACTATTCCAGCAGCTTCCAGATCATCTTTAGCATGGATATCATAAACATTTCCATTCTTTCCATCAGCCTCTTTGACAATAGCTACTTTTAATTGCTGGGCAAAATCATAAAGAGAATCACTCATATCCTTTACAGCAGTAGCTTTCTCGAACCAGTCACGTACCTTCTCCGGATTCTTTAACATCTGACCAGAGAAATCTTTATAAATAGAATTATTCTCCGATGTAGAATTAGCCGTCGTCCGGTTCAGACTTTCCTCCACAATAGAAAATCCATTAAGAACCTCTGTAGACACATTAAGAGCCAACATTGCCATCAAGACGACATACATTAAGTTTATCATCTTCTGACGTGGTGAGACCCTCTTTTTCCTTATTGCCATATTTCTTTGAAATTCTTTAAATCAATCAAACTTACTCTTGAATTGGAGTCTGAGGATTCTTAGCAGATCGGCCTGCTTGCATATTTACGGTCATAGCCTCAATCATACGAGCATAAATATTATTCAATTGCTCTATCTGTTCCGCCAATTTATGGCTTTGTTCATTAATTTGATCAATCGTACCTATCTGCTGACTAGCTCCCTTTAACTGCATCTCATAGACTTTACTGATACCCGTCAAAGTACGATTAAGGTTTTCCATCTCTTCGCTGTCACGTGTAAGACGAACACTTTGATCATTAACTTTACCTAATGTATCAACTAATTTCTTCAATTCATCAATATAATTATTCTGCGCATCAACAATATCAGGACTAATCGAAGGAGGAACTTCGATGGCAACAGGCTGACTAGATATAAAATTATCAGATACTGACACAGGCTGTTTAGGTCGAGCTCTGTCTATAACTTGATTAGCATTATCAGATATATGAGATTGAGCCGCAACCTTTAAGCCATTCTCATCTTCCTTTTCCTCTTCTTCTAGATATTCCTCAGTAACATGAGTCGGAATGTTCATTCCATCCTGAGTTTTGTCAAAAGGACGATCAAAAGCAGAAATAAAGAACACGAGCACCTCCGTCCCCATTCCCAGAAACAACATTACGTTAGCACCTGGCAGATGAGTCAATTTAAATAGTGTACCCAAAATTACAATAGAAGCACCCCAACTATAGGCATAGTTCAAAAAAGTTTGTCCGGGAACACTATCCATCCACTTCTGCAAACGATATACAATGTTAAACTTACTATACTCTGACATTATCTTCTCCTTTTATTTTTCTGTTTTGTACTAGATGTAGAAGCCAAACTTCTTACACATCGGAAACCAATATAAGAACGAGGCTGATTCTGATATTCCCAACTTCTCCACGCTGAACGAATAAATGATTCGGGATCTTTCCAGGATCCTCCTCTGACACTCTTTTTCTTCAGGCGATAAGGATCTTCTTTCGCTGCATTATACTCTAATTGCGGATTCAGATCGCTCATTGCATCCACCCCTGACTCCGTATAAACGGTACTAGTCCATTCGGCTACATTGCCTGCCATATCATAGAGTCCATTGGTATTCGGTGAATAAATACCAACTTTGCTGGTTATGAGATTGCCATCTTTTGTATAATTACCACGATCCGGCTTGAAATTAGCATAAAAACATCCATTGCCATTTTTGACATCCTGATTCTCCCAAGGGAACTCTGTTCCGTCCTTTCCACGAGCAGCATATTCCCATTCAGCTTCAGTTGGCAAACGATAACGCTGAATATAACGCGCCTCGCCACCAAGCCCCTTTAAAAGATAATCTGTACGCCATGCACAAAAAGCATTTGCCTGCTCCCAAGTAACACCAACTACTGGATAATCATTATAAGCAGGATTACTAAAATAGTTCCTAAGATAAACTTCGTTATCCGCATTTTTGAAGTCATTGACCCAACAAGTCGTATCCGGATATATATTCACAATATAAGTGTTCAGAAAATCCCATGGTCCAGATCTAGGACGATTAATTGTCTGAGAAACTACATTTCCATTATCATCGACATAAGCAGTATCCTTAGAAATCATAACGACCTCATTATCACCAGCAGGAGCATCAGAATCAAGGTTTCGCTCCTCAGGACGCATACGATTTTTTCGTAAAGCAGCCTTAGTATAATCATATATTTCATACTTATAGTTCATCTGCCGCCAATCAAGAAGTTTTTCTCCAGTTACTGGATTTTTAGTATAAAGGCTTTCTATAGCACGCTGCTCATCTTCATTCGGTTTTCTGGGTAGCATCTTTTTCCAATTAATATGTGGAGTAACAGGATCGCCATTCTTATCCTCAGTAATCATATATGTCTCATCCCCTCCATATGCAGGATCTGCCAGTCGTGTCCTTAAAATAGAGTCTTTTACATAATTTATAAACTGTTTATACTCAGAATTAGTCACTTCTGTTTCATCCATCCAAAAACCGTCAACGGAGATATCTTTTACCGGAGTTTTCCGGCCCCAGAGACTATCTTCTTTCTCTAGCCCCATACGAAGATGGCCACGGTCTATTTTCACCATGCCATAAGGAGTCGGTTCTGTAAAACTTTTTCCACTGACGCCCACGACTTCACCTCCCCTGCCAGACATAGAAGTTGTACGAGCACTGAAGCATCCTGTAAAAGTCAGCAGCAAAATAGATGAACAAAGAGTCAATATATTTTTATTCATTTCTCTTTATGATTTATCTTCATTATAATATTCTTACACTTTTATGTACATTACGCCCTTTTTTTACCAAATTTATATCTGTCTGGTATCCTACATAAAGTTCATGACTTCCATTACCAATATTAATGGTTGAAGTATACATCTCATAGCTGTAACCAATCATTATGCCATGGAAATTTCCTCCTAGCAAAAAAGTCACAGAATTAGTTGGACTATAAGTTACGCCTCCATAAAAAATTTTATTTTCATGAGTATAAACTAAACGTCCCGTAATATCGGCACGATAATCAGATCCATCAGTACGTATAAGCACAGATGGTTGTATTGTAACAAACGGATTTCTTAATTTTATATTGTACCCTCCTGTCAAATAATAGTTTGCATCAATCTTTAACCTATTGGTAGTACCTAAAGTAATGGTTGGTGACGTCAGATGCTGCCCTGACAAACCAATATACCAGAAACGATGAATATAATAAATTCCTAAAGCTACATCCATTCCACTTCCCGTTACATTTGATGTAGCAAAAGCAGGATCTCCCGTATTTTCCAAATCGACCTTACTTCCATCAAAACCTTCACTAATCAAATTTCCTTGAATACCTACACTTAAAATGCCTTTGAATAATTTATGTTTATAAGCATATTGTATGGCAAAACGTTTATGCGTAAAAAGACCTATTTCATCATTAATGATATTAACACCAATGCCGTGATAGTTTTTTAAAGCATAAAAAGGCATATCTGCTCCTACATACATCGTCCTTGGATTATCCTTAAAGCCAGCAAAATCCAAAGCATAAGCAGTCTCAATATTCAACTTTGATTCTTTGCCTACAGATCCGGGATTAAAAGAAGGTTCCATATCAAAATAATGACTGAATTCCGGATCATATTGAGCTCTTAATGATGAGATCAATAGGAATAATAAAGTTACTATAATTAAATATCGTTTTGACACAACAAAATAACGAATATTTAATAACATTATTGCATTCTGAAAAACAACTCCATTATTAAAAAAATATTCACAAAGCAACTCTATACAAGAAAAATCAAAGTCAAGTTATACTATCCCCCAAAAATTG
>DMYZ01000016.1 GCA_003483565.1 Prevotella sp. | reverse complement strand
CCTGGCGGTGCATCGGATCCAGGATATCCTTGAAAACAGTCGTCATGAGTTTCTTGTCTGAGGCCACCCAGGATATCGTTTTCCTGGAAGCAGGATCAACACCCATATCACGGGCTACCTGAGGATACTGCTCCTCATAAGGGGCAACGCCATCTGCGGGGTGCAGGTTAAGGGTTACGTCCAACTGATTGGAATGCAGGTAATCAAGTAGCTTTGAGGGATCCGGAAAAAGCCTCCGGTTCCAAGTCCAGCCCGTCCAGCCGCCCTTTCCCTGCTCAGTATAGTGCCAGTCCATATCTATCACCAGGACGTCAAGGGGAATATTGTAAGTATTGAATTTGTGGATAACGTCACGGAGTTCATCATCTGAATAGCTCCAGTAACGGGACCACCAGTAGCCAAAGGCATATTTAGGAGGCAAGGGGACTTTGCCGGAGAAAAGCGTAAAATCTTTCAAAGCAGCCTTATAGTTATGACCGTATGCCATAAAATACCAGTCTTGAACATCACCGCCATTCCGCTTCTCTACCCAAGGCCATTCGGAATTGTCAAACAGAAAATTCTTCGAATCATCGATCAGCGTCCAGCCATCTGTAGCCAGAATTCCCTTTTCCAGTTCCAGTTTCTTCTTCTGATAAGCATAATAATCGCCATCGCAGCCATCTAAGGTACGATAGGTACCTAAGAGATTGCCTTTCTGTTGCATCCCGGGATGCCACGAAAACTTGAAGAAATTCTTCGCGGAAATTACGGATAAATTGGACGGAGTAAACTTTCCACTGTTCTTCTTGTAGGTCAGGACCAGCTTGTCCGTCTGGATGACTACCTTTTTACCATCCTGTTTCAGTCGGTAGTTAACATGCGGATACATCCGGTTCACAGCCACAAAGGATTGGTTATCGGTAAACTTTCCGTCAGGAGAATACTCCATCCGGAGGGTTCCGTCAGATATTACCGTAAATCTGACAGAATTGTCTTTATAGGCCACATTGGCCGATTCCTGTGCAGAAGCGCTCCCGGCTGAAAGCAGCACGATAAGACATGTAAATAGTGTTTTTTTCATCAAGTGTAATTTTTATAATAATTATTGGTTGGTTAGTAATAAGGCACATTCTGATTGCAAAGATAAAAGTTTTTTTGTATTAAGAAACTTGATTCTTAATTTAATTGCGTCAGTAGAATATTTTATAGAAATTCTACCGACGCTTTTCTATATCTTAGTATCCTGGATTCTGCTCCAATTTGTTATTGGCATTGATAGCTGAAGCCGGAACCGGGAACAGATTAATATTTGCATCATTAGTAGCTTTGTGGTCCCACCAGTCTTCAGTCACATAAGCATTCCACCTTCTCAAATCCGTTCTGCGTCTACCCTCTCCTAAAAATTCCTCCAACCATTCATCTAACATTCTGTATTTATCAAGATTAGCAGGAGTTACAGGATCAGGATCTTGTCCATTAACAAAATATCTTTTTCTCACTTTATTAATAAGTGCGGCAGCTCCTGCCTTGTCACCAGCTCTCATTTTACATTCAGCCAACATATAATAGATTTCGGATAGACGGATTACCGGAATATCCGGATTATACATAAGACTGGCATCGTCCTGAGTCGGTCTGGGACTTCTTTTTATCAGACGTACACCGGAATTTTCTTCAGCTGTAGCAATGGTAGACGGCAAAGAAGCCACATCAGGATATTTTGAAGATCCAAGTTGGGCGAAATAGGATACCTGGTCACGAATGGTAATCACTTTCCCACTATATTCCCTTGCTCCCAAACATTGGAAAGTAGTATCAAGGGGATTGACAAGACGGCCGATGACAAACATGCCACGATATTTTCCGTTCCCCTCGTAAACATAATTTTGTTTTCTCACATCCCCATCCGCAAATTTCTCATAGGGTTCGCCTAAATGATAAGTATACAATTCACCGCTGGGATCTCTACTTGGAAGAAGGCAATAGCCATTATCCGCATTCGAGTTCTGCAAATTACCCAAATATTTATAATAATTATAAGGCATCATTGTTCCCCAATGATCTCCATCAGACTGCAGTTTTGCATTCTGGCTGGGTATAGACCAAATGATTTCCTTACTGGTTTCATTGTTAAAACCGAATGTTGTCGTCCAGTCGTCATCCAAGTCATACGGACCATATTTACCGTCTATAATATCCTGGCAAATCGTGGCAGCCTCGGAAAACATGTCTTTATCTATATAGGATATGGCATTAAAATACAACTCTGCTTTCAATGCAGCTCCTGCAGCCCGGTTAATGGTTCCATTTTCAGCTCCTCCCAACTCTTCCTTTACGGGCAACTGAGGTATTGCCACATTCAGCAAAGAATCTATAAAGTTAAAAGTCTCTTGGGCTGTGGAACGACCCTTGATATCAAGATCTTGAGGGCCGTATAAAGGTACACCTCCAAACAAATCGAGCCCATCCTTATAAAAAGAAGCTACAAGGGCATTCAATTGTGCCAACATGGATTCTCTCGTACCGGAAGCAAATCCCAATTTATCAAAATCAACAGTAGACAAATCTCTATATGTATCCCATGCAAGAGCTACTCCCATTCCAAATCCACTCCATCCATTACCTATGGCATCCATCTGATCATAGTATTTATGATGGTGGAAAAGTTGATACTGCCCGCCATTATACCAATCAGACCCCCGCGTAGGCAGGCAAAACTCATCCGTACCTAACTCTTCACATCGCCAATACCCTTCATCAGTTCCAACATACCACCTCCAATGGGTAAATGGTCTGTAAAAGCGTTGCCAGACATTGTCTTGTGACTGATAAAAATTAGAAGGCACTACTTGGGAATAATAGGTTGGATCTACACTGCAAGAAGTCAACAATAAAATAAATCCAAAAAGGATGAATTGAATATATTTGTTTTTCATATCAGTTGATGATTTTAAAATTCGACTTGAATTCCTAATGTATAAGTACGAACCTGGGGATAAGCTCCGAACCATTCTATACCACCTTGCCATCCTGTAATATCCACTTCAGGATTCAACCCATTATATTTTGTGAAACAAGCCACATTTCCAATGGTTCCATAAAAATGTATATTATCGATATATTTGACATATTTTTTCATGGGCAGATTGTATCCTAAAGTAATCGCATCTATTTTAAGGAATGTACCGTCATGGAGGAAGTAGTCGCACAATTGCTTCTCACCGTTAATGTTCTCGTTCTTCCCATAGACAGCAGACTTCAGCAAATTCCAATTATTGGTATTCTTTATGCCAAAATACATTTCTGTAGTATTGTAGACATCAAAATCGATCCAGCTATGCATACTGATATCCAGATCCCAGTTCTTATAAGAGAGATTATGGCTCCATCCGACCATTACTTTAGGGATATAATTTCCTATATATCTTTTATCATCCATAGTCTTTTCACTGGCAGGTATCACTTTTCCGTCTTTATCATACAAAAGGAAATTACCATCATCATCAAAACCTGCAAATTTCCATAGATAGAAACTTCCTACTTTAGTTCCAGCTTCTATCCTGGCTGCATCACCCGGATTACCCGGAGCAGGGAATCCGGATCCTGTATAGTATGTGTTATCCCCCCATAAACTAAGTATTTTAGTGGTACAATGGCTGATATTCATGTCAGATTTATACTGAAAATCCTTTGTGTCAATGATTTTACCTCCGATTTGAATTTCCCAGCCTTTATTTTCCATATCACCGATGTTTTCATATTCAGTACCTTGTGGATAAGGCGGTTGGGGAACATTGACATTATAAATTATACCGGTTATCTTACGTTTGTAGATATCCACACTACCATACAGCCTGTCATGGAATAAAGACCAGTCAACACCTACATTCAACTCTTTCTTTTTCTCCCAACCCAGATTTTCATTGATATTCTGGCTCTTTCCATAAGAATTGGCCCAAGAACCGTCTGGCAAAAGCCATAGCACGTCAGAGCTCAAAGTATTAGCCGTATAATTTGCACTGAAATTATTGTTTCCCGTTACACCATATCCCAGCCTGATTTTCAATTCATTGATCCATTTGATATTTTTCATGAAATTTTCATTGGCTATATTCCAGCCACCGGACAAAGCCCAAAAAGTTCCCCACCGGTTACCGGGACCAAATTTCGAAGATCCTTCATGACGAATGGTTGCAGACAAATTGTATCTATTATCATAAGAATAGTTGACACGTCCAAACAGAGCAAAAAGCCTTTCTGTAATATTCTTTGAAGAATACATGCTTGCCAGCCCGTCGCTGAGATAACTGCCTTCACCTATATTCCAGAATTTGACTCCATCGTTGCTGAAATTACTGTTGTTCATTCCAAAATTCTCTCCATTGGTTTCGAAATAAGAATAACCAAAAACAGCATTGATGGTATGCTTGTTTATCTCATTAATATAATTAAAATATCCCTCGGAATTGAGATTCTCCGTCTTACTGAAATCAAGTTGGGCATACCCTTTTGCACTGTTTTCAATCTCAATACGATGATATTGTGAACGATAATAATGGTATTCCCACTGACGATTTTCATAGCCTATTGTCTGTTGGAAAGATAATCCCTTAACCGGTTTGATATTTAATTTGAACATTGCCTCCGGCTTGAACCATTTGTCAAGACCATAATATGTACTCAATTTTGAATCTGCTAATGCATTATACTGATATGGATCATTGGTCCACACATTATATCCAGTCGCAGAAGAACTGTCATAGGGTGACTGTGTCGGGTTATTGATCAAGGCCATCTTGAAATCCGGAATATTATTGTCCCGGGCAGCCTGCCTGTAATCTACGTTCGTCCGGATTTCCAGCCAGTCATCAAATAATTTAAATTCTCCATTAATACGTCCTGCATAGTCCTGACGAGAGTCATTCACAGCTACGCCTTCATTTTTTTCATAGGTAAACGAAGCGAGTATCCGGCTGTTCTCATCTCCTCTTTCCAAAGTCAAAGTATGTCGCTGGGAAAAATTATTTTTATTCAGGAGTTCATCATACCAGTCTACATCAGATCCATAATCTGTACCTCGCTGATTTTTGACATAATCAGCTGCTGATAAAAGATCTGGGCCTGGGTATGCCTGTTTTTTCGTTAATTCTGTATTGTATCTTAAATGTATTTTTCCCCCGGTGTTTGATCCGCTTTTAGTCGTGATCAAAATGACTCCTGAAGCTGCACGCGTACCATAGATAGCACCGGCAGAAGCATCTTTCAACACATCAATGGACTTAATATCGGATTGTTCCACCGACCGGATATCCCCTCCGGGGAATCCATCAATGACAACTAAAGGAGACGTTCCTGCATTGATGGAAGTCATCCCCCTCAACTGAAAATTATTACTGGAATTGGCACTGCCGTCTCCCGTTATTACCAGACCTCCGATTTTTCCTTGCATAGCGGTAGCAATAGAAGAACCGCTCACACCTTTCATCAGGTCATCCGACGAAATAGAAGTAATGGCACTCGTCACTTCCTTCTTAGCCAATGTACCATAGCCGATTACCACTACCTCATTTAAAAGTTTCGACTGGTCCTGAAGCTGAATCTTTAACGGCTGTCCTTTATAGACTACATTCTGAGGTTCCATGCCGATGTAGGAAACTGTCAAGACGGTACCGTCTGTCCCCTTCATTTTAAAATTCCCATTCAAGTCCGTAATAGCTCCGGTTTTCGTCTTTTTATCCATGACACTTGCTCCTACGACAGGTTCTCCTGAAGCATCAACTACCGTACCCTCAATTGACTTTGAATCCGGATCGGGCTGTGAACCCTTGATTGGATTTTGTGTTTCATGGACATGAATAGTCTTATTGATAAGAGGTACATTCCTTCCATATACAAGACCATTTCCAGCTATCAACAACGGAAAAAG
>DMYZ01000013.1 GCA_003483565.1 Prevotella sp. | reverse complement strand
CCAGCATTCAGAAAAACAATATAATCACCTGTTGCCTGTCTGATACCCTTATTCATCGCATCATAAAGACCTTTATCTGGTTCGGAAGTAATACAGACAGTATGACCAGTAGCACGCTTTTCCGAACGACGGCTATATGCTTCAGCCAAAGCTAAAGTACGGTCTTTGGAGGCACCGTCAATGATAAGATGCTCCACCTGCGAATAAGTCTGTTTAAGTACACTGTCGAGCGTACGCTGCAGAACCTTCTCAGCCTGAAAGGTAATGGTTACTACCGTTATTGTAATCATAATTTATATTTTCTAAAAGCTATTGCCTCATTATATACTTCTATATACTTCAAGGCCACCACCCGTTTGGAATAGTTGACAGAAACTTTATGAAGTGCACTTTGGCTTAACTGCCCGGCATCAGCTTCATGAAGCACCCAGTCTATTCCACGAGCTAGATCTGATGCATTCTTAGGCTGGGCTACATAACCCGTTTTCTGATGATCTATCATCTCAGGAATACCACCAACCTTAAAACCGACACAAGGTACGCCGCAAGCCATGGCCTCCATAATGGTATTCGGAAGATTGTCCTCCAACGATGGAAGGACAAATACATCTGCCGAATTATATACACAGACTATCTTTCGCTGATCATTGATGTATCCCAAAGGATAAACAGGTAAGGGAAGAGAACCGGCAAGTTCCTCGGAATGGCCACCGAGAAGGGCTATTCCCGTGTTCTCTTTCATCTCTGGATGAGCCATAACTAATTGCTCAACAGCCTTGACAAAATAGTTCATACCTTTACGGGCATCAGTAACCTTCTGAGAAACGAAAAGAATAAGCCTTTTATCCTCCGGCAAACTAGCACGCAGGCGAGCTTCTGCCTTGTCCATAGGATGATAGAGATGTGTATCTATAGGGTTGGGAATACTAAGCATACGCTGACCTAAAAAGAGTCCACTGGCTTTAACCTGTTTCAAAAGCCAGTTACTGCAGGCAACAAAATAAATATTCTCATCCTTATAAAGGTCTTTTTTCTTGTTCCATATCTTATAAGATAAATCATGAGAAGAACCATCACCGGGCAGTAACGGGCAATTAGAACAATGTGTCTGAAGATGATCGCATTCTCCTGGATAATGGCAGATTCCTGTAGCAGGCCAAAAATCATGCATTGTCCAGACAATGGGCTTGCCAGACCTTAATATTTGACGAATCCCTTTTAAGGATAATATCCCCTGATTAATCCATGCCAGATGAATAACATCAGCCTCCTTAAACTCTCGCAATTTAGTAATATCCGTACCACAGGAAGCTGTATCAATTTCCCAAAGATGATCCTTGGAAAAATGTAAATGACGAAAAATACCAAAACGATCCCATAGGAAATTCCACCGGTTGCGTATCGACTCCTTCAGCCCGACAACAGTGATATCATCAGAGACTTTATCTCTTACCAGCATTTTTGCCTTGACTCCATTCGTGTTCAAAGCATCCTTCAACCGGTTAGCAGCAACAGCAGCTCCGCCGGTATTCTCTGAAGTATTGACGATTAATACTCTCATCGTAATTTACAATTTGTGACAAAAGTAATAAAAACATTGGAAAAAACAAAAAAAATACGCTACAACTCTCAACGAGCTGAAGCGTATAGCTTATGTTTAACTAAAAAAAATCTTTAAAATAAAGGGAACCTCGCGGTCCGCCTTATATCCTTCGTTAAACAATCTTTAAAAATATACCTTAAAACCTAATAACTAAAAACCTAAATCTTTATTACTAACCTAAACAATCTATTAACCTTTTGACATTGCAAAGATACATTGATTTCTTGTTTTTGCAATATCTTAAAGCGTGTTTTTTGTAATTTATTCAATATTCTTGATATATATCAACACATTGTGTGCGCAAACAACAACTTTTGGTTAATTCAATAAAAATCAATCTTTTTGAATCAAAGCTACGGCATAAGCAGACATGCCCTCTTCACGACCCGTAAAACCCAACTTCTCTGTTGTTGTTGCCTTTATAGAGATATCTTCTTCCGTTATATCCATGACTTTAGACAAGCACGTCTTCATGGCAGGAATATATGGATTAATTTTTGGACGTTCCGCACAGACCGTTACATCTATATTGCCAATATGATAATCTTTCGAAGCAAGTAGAGCAACCACCTTTTTAAGGAGTTTTTTACTATCCACATTCAAAGTTTCCGTAGAAGTATCAGGGAAATGATAACCGATATCCCTCATATTTGCTGCACCTAACAAGGCATCACAAATAGCATGAATCAGCACATCCGCATCACTATGCCCTAACAAGCCCAAAGAATGTTCAATCTTGATCCCTCCTAATATAAGATCGCGCCCTTCTACAAGCTTATGGACATCATAGCCCATTCCTACTCTTACCTTCATGATTTTAAATACTTTTATTTATGGAACAAATCTTTGATGCCATCCATGTCAAAAGCAAGGGTAAAACGCAAAGTCTGGTCAAGAGGATTACTCTTCGCCGTGGCAATAACATAACCCGCATCAATAGACATCACATTCATCTTAAATCCGGCTCCCACCGTGAAATACTTACGATTGCCTTTGTTCTTGCTTTCATTGTGATAACCGGCACGAAGAGAAAACTTATCATTATACGTATACTCTCCTCCAAGGCTCCAGTTAACTTCTTGCATCTCCTCTTTAAATCCGTTAGGAGCATCGTGGAAACTCTTGAAGATACCACTGATACTTGATACATCATAGTATTCTTTCAGACAACGATCTTCATAATCCGTACTGCTCTCATTGTCCCTCTGCTGTGGATAAGTCGGAACTAGGAGTTTGTTTGCATCGGCAGCAATGGTAAACTTGTTATACTCATCAATAGGCACCATCAAAGCTGCACCAAGCCGCATGTTAGTCGGAATAAAATAACTGCGGTCATCTCCACCAAACTTGATTTTACTTCCTACATTAGAGATATTCAAGCCAAATCCCAACTGACATTCACGAGAGCCCAAAGTAACATAATTCTGATAATAGGCTGCAATATCAGCAGCAAAAGCACTGCCTGGAGTAGCATCATCTGTTAAGTCAAACTTTAAATCTGAATAAATCCAGCGAACTGCAGCAGCTATGGAAAACTTTTCACTTAACATCAGAGAATAAGCTACATCAACCGACATTTCATAAGGATTGATCGTCATTGAATTATCATCACTTGAATTGAGGTTTACCTCACCCATAGAGAAATAACGAATCGATCCGGACACGGCACTATAATCGCCGATACGATAATAGCCAGATAGATAAGCTAGATCCATATCATTAACCAACTGGCGCAACCAAGGAGTATAATTGACAGATACCCCTGCACGGGATATCGTAAAAGGATATTTGGCTGGATTCCAGTATTGGGAATTGACATCCGGATCGGTTGCCGCACCTACATCACCCATACCTGCGCCACGAGCATCAGGCGCAATAGTCTGCGAAGTAACTGAAGTATTGACTGGATTGAACATATCCTTCTTATCCTGCGCTGATACGTTTGTAACCAGCAAGACAAGACAGGAAAAGAAGAATACCTTTATAATTTTATTCATTTTTTTTCTTGCTTTGCAATTGATAATCATGTAGCAATTTACAAATAGAAAACGAGGAACAGTATTAGTTATTGTCTACAATAATAAGTTTCTTTGCCTTGGAAACTTTGCTGCTGCCATTTGATGACAGCCGAACACGATAGACATAAACTCCTGTTGGAAGCTTTTGTCCTCCAGAAGTACAGAGATTCCAATTGACAGCAATCGTTCCGGAAGCAGATATGTCATTCCCTGTATATTCCCATAATAGTCTCCCAGACATATCATAAACATCAAGGATAACATCAATATTGCTGCCAGAAAAATCATGAGTAATAATAAATGTTGTAGCTGACGATGCAGGATTCTTGGTCGTACTTACATTGACAATATTCGGAGAAAGACCCTGAACAACATTAAAGTTCAATTTTACAACCGAGGAATTATTAAGAGTATCCCATGCACGAAACAGCAGAGAATGGCGACCAGGGGTTAGCTCCGGAATACTATAATAAGTTGTACCTTGGGTATAAGTTCCAAAATCATAAACAAAATTATCATTCAAACTATATGTCTTGCTCATATCACCATCTATAATAAGTTCCATATCATGCCCGACCCCATTTCCCGTTGCATTAATACCGGATGTATCCGAAAGTTCAGCCACAAAATACGGAGTTGTATTCACATCGCCTCCATCAACAAAAGAAGATGTATTGAGATAACAATATACAGAAGGACCAATTGTATCAGTAGCAGAAAAATCACTGCCACTCAAATAAAATTTGTCATTGTATCCATCAACAGTCTGACTATAGTCGTTTGATACAGCATAGAGATTAATCAACCCAGTACCATTGGAATAGTTAATATCCCTAGGTACGGCAAAAGAGAATACAAACTGGCCATTACTGACACTGTCAGCACCAGAGTAAAGAGTTTTGGTACGGTCACTATAAACAAAGGCTGTATCTTCTTGAGTAGGATCATTTTTCTTGCAGATAATACTCTCCTTACTATCTCTTACCGTAGCAGTAACAACACCCTTAAAAGTTGCACCATTCTTGATATGCCCCTTTACTCTTGCAACTGACCCGACTTTCAGAACAGGCAAAACACTAGACGAAGTGGATATACCATTAATGGAATCTATCTGTATTATTAAATCTGGAAGATTCAAAGACAAAGCAGGATCACCCAAAAGAGAATACTGCAAATGATTCGTAGTACAATCAGACTCTCCATTATATCCAGTGCCTGTCATCATTTCATTCTGAGCCAGACGATGAGCTTCCCCTAACGTCAATGGAATGCCATTACTATTTCGACTCAGCACATATTTAAGGAAGGCACGATTTAACCGTTTGTTCAAATCAGCATATACCGTACGTGTTGTACCATAGAAAGCAACAGCGCCCCCATTTTCATTTAAGACGGCACTCTCACCAATAGTTGACATAACACCATCAAATGGCATAATATCACAGGATGCCGTAATCCATAAAGGAAGATTGGTATTTGTAAAACCAGAGAAATCTGAAAGTTTCAAAACAGCTTCATGCGAAATTTGAGTTTCACTTCCATGCCCTGCATAATCCATGATTAAAGCGCCATTGGCCTGTTGCTTCTTGATGAGACTAGATACTTCCGGATAAGTATTACCCGTAGATGAAGTCTCCCGGGTATACGCATCCCACATCACTTTTTTGGAAAGATAACCGGGATAAAGACTTGAAATATAATCAGCAACTTCATTCTCATCATTCATGTGGAGATTATAATTACCATCATCTCCCATAAACATAAGAGTATTCTGCCATGAGCCCGCATTTTCATTACCAGCATAATTGATCGTCTTATTCACCATAATTTTAGCTTCATCAGCAGTAGTCACAGGAAAACGGCCTACCCCAACATCAATAGTCTCTGTAGCAGGGTCACCTCCCTTACCATCCTGAAGGATGCCATACCAGCTGTCATCAACATAACAAGTAATTTCATTGAAAGAATTTTCACTCTCATAAGCCAAAAGATAATCATCCGGATTAAGTGAAGAACAATCACTGGTAAGCATACGGTTATCCCATACACAATCGCCAAACAACAAAAGATACTTGGGCATCTTACTTTCATCGCCATTGGCACGATCATAAAGCATTTTCAAATAACGACGGTAAGCATTGGCATCAGGTGTTCCACTAGAAAACTCATTATATAATTCATCCGCAGGAACAATATTAACACTAAGCTTATCATGATTTTCATGAAAAGTCTTAAGGCGTTCAGCTTGGGAAAGGAGTTTCTGTGAGGTAGGAATAATGATGACCATATCAGCTTCACTATCAGCATGATGATCTTGATTCGTTATATTACAGACATATATCGGAACGGAATATGTTCTATTCACCAAGTCTGGTGCCGGCATAATAGAATCCCATGCCATTGAAACATAGTCAAGACGAATAGGACCTCCTGATACAGGGCTAATCTTTACCGTATCCTTATCCGTAAGATTGCTTACAGTATAAGTGCCATACGCTTCATTGCCTTTATCATAACTACCAAGGCTGATAGAAAGATTCCCCAAAATGTTTCCATTCAAAGATACCGATACCGTACTGGGCGAACCTGCTGTGACCGCAACTGAAAGTTTGCCAGTAGTCCCTTTGGTTGTATTGTTAAAAACAAGTACCTTACTATTTCCTACATTGACAGATTCCTTATCAAAAAGATTTCGTCCACCGGGATACCAGCTGTACCCGTCTACTTCATAAAGAGAATGGTAATAGTCACTGGAAGGATAAAAGGAATTAAGAAAAGCGACACTATCTATTGATTCCGGAGTATTACCACTCTGTGTTATAAAATAATACCCGTAATCAGAATAAGGATTCCGAGTTCTTCGGGTTGCATTATTACTGCTCCAGCTGACAGGTCCTTTGGCATAAAAAAGACGACTGCCATTGATTGTACAGGTCGGCACTTCCTGCAAGTCATCATATTTGGAAAGATCTGAGCTATTGAGGACTTCTGATTGAAGGTTACCTCCATAACCATATATTTTCACTTTACTTAAGTCTGAAAAACCCGCTTTTTTTATTATCGCATCCGTCAATTGATACACACCTGTAGAAGGAACACGGATCTTAGCCCAATTGCCTGAAGACAGAACTGAATGATCTGCATATATAGATGCTGTTCCTGCTGCGCGAGTTTTAGCTTCCATCATTGACCGGGTTTTCTTGTTCGCCTCTATTGTCAACATAAAACTGACAAGAATCTGATACTTCCCATTACGATAAACCAGTGGACAGAAAGATACAACATAGCGACCATCAACACGGCTCACATTAACCTCACCTTTCACTGAAGGACTTTCCGGTAAAGAATCACCTGAAAGTTTCTGATAAGCTGCGACATCTTGAAGCGTCATGTCAACAAACTCAGGATAAGAAAGAGATGCAGTATAAACAGAATCCTTATAATCACCTGCAAGAGGAATAGAATAGACAAATTCTGGTATCACGGAATCTACTCTGACATCTTCTGTTGTCAGATTATAAAACCGCTTTTGACTGGCTTGCAGATGCAAGCTGCCTAATAATAAAAGCAGTATAAATATGATTCCGCAATTTCTCATTTATCTATTAATTATTTACAAGAGAAATCAAGAGTTTTTACCCCTTCAAGATATCCTTCTAGATGATCATTCTCATACACGGGGCCACATCCCGTAGGACAACCGGTATAAAGCAAATCCCCTGTCTTCAAGGTAAAGAAATGGCTGATATAAGAAATAATTTCATCCACTTTGTAGAGCATATCACAGGAGCATCCCTCCTGAACAGTTTTTCCATTGACATCAAGATGAAAACGAAGCATCTGAATATCCTTGATTTTTTCCATATCAATCCAGTCACCAATAACAGCACTGCCATCAAATCCTTTACAAATTTCCCAAGGCTGTCCATTTGCCTTTAACTTTGCCTGCAGCTCACGAGCTGTAAAATCAATACCCACAGTCACAGCATCATAGTAACGACTGGCAAAACGCACAGGAATAGTCTTACCCATCTTATTGATTCTTACAACAAGTTCTGTTTCATATTCTATCCGGCCCATATCATCAGGAATAAAGAAATCCTTATGGTCCTTAAGAAGTGCCGTATCAGCTTTAGTAAAGATGACAGGATTCTCTGGTTTAAAAAACGATCCATGAAGCGCTTTATTGTGCTCCAAGTAATTCATTCCTATAGCAAATATCTTCATTTTTCATATTATTAATTTCACTACAAAGATACACAAAAAATGTAATAGGTACAAAAGCTATAGATATAAAAAAAGAGCCGGAATTAAATTCCGGCTCTTATCTTAAAACCCCAAAAGGGAGTCATTAGTCTGCAGATAGTGAAAAACGCTTGTAGTCAACAATCTTAAGATCCTTATCCTGCTTTGTGAGCCACTGAGCAACACTAGCCTTGTCGCCATCACCAAACTGGAATTCCTGATCAACGAGACAGTTCTCCTTGAAGAATTTATTCAAACGACCCTTAGCAATATTCTGAATCATCTGCTCCTTCAAATTTGCAGCAGCCTCAGCAGCTACAGTCTTCTTGATCTCACGAGCCTTATCAGCCTGTTCCTGAGTCAACCAACCTTTAGCTGTATTAGAGTCAATATGATCATCAGTATCAACGTGTGCAGGGTTGATGCCTGCCTTTTTCAAAGCAACATTAACCTGACGCTCTACCTGTTCTTCTTTTGTTTTTTCAACAGCTACCTTCAACTCCTCATCCTTAACATTCTGAGGAACAGCATTTTCGTCAAGTGCAACAGGTTTCATGGCTGCAACCTGCATGGCAATTTTATGTGCAGGTTCAGCAGCAGACTTATTAGTCTGGACCATTGTGCAAAGCATATGCTTGTTCATATGATCGTAAACCTCAACATTATCGCCTTCAATGAAGTTGTAACCATCGATTTCCATCTTTTCTCCAGAAATACCAGAGCGATGCTTAACAGTATTTTCTGCATTATCACCATCAACAAGCTTCAGCTTCTTTACCTCATCCAGAGATTTAGCCTTAGCAGCGATAGCAGCATCAAGGATATTCTGTGTCATTTCGATGAAATCCTTACCGGCAGCAACGAAGTCAGTCTCACACTTTACTGCAACCATTGCAGCAAAACCATCAACCTTCTTGACGAGCAGGCAGCCATTTGTAGTCTCACGATCAGAACGCTTTGCAGCGATAGCAAGACCACGCTCGCGAACGAGCTCAACTGCCTTATCGATATCACCATCAGCCTCAGTCAGAGCTTTCTTACAATCAGCAAGACCAGCACCTGTCATTTTACGAAGCTTCTGGATGTCAGCTATAGATACAGCCATTTTATAATCCTTTGTATTAAAAATTAATAATCAATTATTCTGCAGGAGCAGCTTCTTCCTTAACTTCCTCTGCAGGGGTCTCTTCCTTACGGGCTTTGTGTGCACGCTTTGGTTTGTCTTCAGCTTCTTCAGCTTGCTCAGCAGCAGCCTTTTCGTCAGCTTTCTCAACCTTACGTTCCTCAAGGCCTTCTGCGATAGCGCCGCAAACAGCATTCAGGATAACTTCAATAGAATCCTTAGCATCATCATTTGCAGGAATAACATAATCCTCATCACGTGGGTCTGAGTTTGTATCAACGATTGCGAATACAGGTATACCAAGGCGCTTAGCTTCCTTAACGGCAATGTGTTCTTTCATTACATCTACAACGAACAGTGCACTAGGAAGGCGAGTCAGATCTGCAATAGAACCAAGATTCTTCTCAAGTTTAGCACGCTGACGGTTAATCTGGAGGATCTCACGCTTTGACAAGTTTGCGAAAGTACCATCATTCATCAACTTGTCGATGTTTGTCATTTTCTTCACAGCCTTACGGATTGTAGGGAAATTAGTGAGCATACCACCTGGCCAACGCTCAATAACATAAGGCATATTGACAGCTGTAGCCTTTTCTGCTACGATGTCCTTTGCTTGTTTTTTAGTAGCGACAAACAAGATTTTCTTGCCTGATTTAGCAATTCCCTTGAGAGCCTCAGCAGCTTCGTCAATCTTAACTACTGTTTTGTTCAAGTCGATAATATGAATACCATTACGCTCCATAAAGATATAAGGAGCCATAGCTGGATTCCACTTGCGCTTAAGGTGACCGAAATGGCAACCTGCCTGAAGTAATTGGTCAAAATTTGTTCTTGACATTTTCTTTGTTCTTTTAAATGTTTACTTTCTTTTGAATTCTATTTTGCCTAGAATCAGCCCCGGAGTAATCTTGAATAAATATCTGGACGACAGACAGAATAAAAGTCCCGATGACTTTTAGATTCCGTCTTCCAACCTGCCATTTACCCCAGAGTCTCCAGAGTTTAGATACTAAACGGTTCAGTCTATCTCTAAAGAGATTAACGCTTACTGAACTGGAAGCGACGACGAGCCTTAGGCTGACCTGGTTTCTTACGCTCAACAGCACGGCTGTCACGAGTAAGGAATCCTGCATCCTTAAGGGCTTTTTTATCCTCAGCATCAATCTTAACAAGTGCACGGGCAATAGCGAGACGCAGAGCTTGGCTCTGACCGGTAAAACCGCCACCATCAAGAGTAGCCTTTATATCATATTTACCCTCAGCATCGAGCAACTGCAGAGGCTGCTTTACTACATAGCGAAGAATAGCTGATGGGAAGAATGTTTCAATATCTCTTTTATTAATAGTGATCTTGCCGGTACCTTCTGAGAGGTAAACACGAGCTACAGCGCTCTTACGGCGACCAATTGCATTAATTACTTCCATCTTGATTTACTTATTATTTGTACTGGTTAATATCAATTGTCTTAGGTTTCTGAGCTTCCTTATCATGCTCTGCGCCTTCAAATACATAAAGATTGTCCATCAAGGCACGACCTAAGCGGCCTTTAGGAAGCATACCCTTTACAGCATGGCGAATCAACTTATCAACACCACCATTGCGCTTGCGAAGCTCAGCCGGTGTATTAAAGCGCTGACCACCAGGATAACCAGTATAACGTGTGTAAATCTTATCCGTTTCCTTCTTTCCAGAGAAAACGACCTTATCGGCATTAATAATAATGACATTGTCACCACAGTCCACATTAGGTGTGAAACTTGGTTTGTACTTTCCGCGAAGCAGCTTTGCTACTTTAGAGCAGAGACGACCTACAATCTGATCGCTGGCATCTACTACGACCCACTCTTTCTTAGCTGTTTCCTTATTAGCGGAAATAGTCTTGTAACTTAAAGTGTTCATTTTTAATTTTTAATTTACTACTAAAAAACTTTTTATTAATTGTCGAACAGGCAGAGACCTCACGGCGCCTCCAGTCTAAAAGAGACCATCCATAGCATTTTCTCTGCCGTCTCACCGATTCCCTAACCGCAATATTCGACCAAAAATAAAGCTATTAACACGGCAAGATAATGGAAATCCTAAGATGCACTTCCATAATTCGGTGTGCAAAGATACATATTTTATTTAAATAAGGCTTTGACGTCTTCTCCGGAAATCAAAGTTTTATATATTATTAACTATTCATTGTTTTCAAAACTTGAGCCACGACCTCAGCACAATGCCGGTCATTATAAAGTCGTTCTGCCAAAGCTCTGCCTTTCCTTCCCATTTCTTTTGCCTCTTCAGGATGCGTATGGATATAATTGACTGCATTTTTCCATTCTTCCACATCATAATAAGGTACAGATATGCCGCACCCCTCTTTGTTAAAGTCAACAGGAATTTGAAGATTTCTGCTGCAAATAACAGGAAGACCAAGAGCTAAAGCTTCAACAACAGTGGTCAAACCCACCGTATATTTTGTATCCTGACAGCAGATGACCACACAGGAATGCTTATTCACCAACCTTGCAAGTTCTGGAACCCCTTGACTTGTAGTAAAGTGGACTTTTATATTTTCTTTAATATGAAGGGAAGAGAAAAGCCTTTCATAGTTGATTCCCCCGTTGCTCCGATTTAAATAAATATCAAGCGGAAGTTCTTCATCGTTGAAGGCTCGGACCAATGTATCCATATCTCTCATTTCCTTTCCTGAAGAGACAAAACCTTCACGATGATGCTGTTCTGCCAAAAGACGATCATAGAAATCCAAGTCAGCGCCCCAGTATCCTAAATGCAATCGCAGAGGATCAACTTTATGAGTTTTAATGGAATCATCAATCAATTTCTGAGAGAAGAAGAACATTTCATCAATACCCTTATAAAAGAGGTGTCCCAGAATCTCTCTTATCTTACTTGAAGACTTAACCACAGGCTGATGATGCCATATCGCAATCGGTTTATGGAAGATGCCTAAAGCACGAAGGAATATAAGTATTTCTATACCTGTATAATGGGTAGCATACACTGCGTCAATTTTATTTCCCAGTCGGAGGACCCTCCATGCCGTCAACAGCATTCTTTTTATTCGAGAGGTACTTTTTATAAACTGATGCCATACGATCTCTATACCATAATCTTCCAGATGAGTAGCCCCATAAAGCAAATGTCCGGGAAATTGTCCCTGACGATATCTGCTAAGGATGTCCTGTATATTCTGAGTATGATAAAAATAAATTTTCATTCTTATATTTTGCTACAAAATTAAACTTTTTATTTGGATTATTTATTCAGAAAGCGTATTTTTGCAAGGTTAATATGGAATCACTTAAAGAAAAAACAGCTAAAGGTCTCTTTTGGGGAGGTCTAAACAGTACGATGCAGCAGATCATCGGACTAGCTTTCGGCATTCTCTTAGGACGGTTACTGTCACCTTCTGATTATGGCATGATGGCAATGATCAGTATCTTCTCGCTCATAGCCACGACCCTTCAAAGCAGTGGTTTTCCTACAGCCCTTGCTAACATCCAGAATCCTAAAGACGAAGACTACAATTCTGTATTCTGGTTTAATATTCTCATTGGTATTTCCGCCTACCTTATATTATTTTTTTGCGCTCCACTCATAGGCGACTACTACCATACAGAGAAAATTGTACCCCTTTGCCGATATGCCTTTCTCAGTATTGTCTTTGCCTCTTTTGGCACAGCACAAAATGCTTATCTCTTCAAGAATCTCAAAGCCAAGCAACAAGCGAAATCAGGTATCTTTGCTGTTTTCATTTCCAGTATGGTCGGCGCGATATGTGCTTTCAACGGGCTAGCCTACTGGTCACTGGCCACACAAGGTCTTATATTCGTCTTGTTCAATACCATTATGGCATGGCATTACTCCTCTTGGCGACCAAGTATCCATCATATCACCTTTCAACCCGTAAGGAAGATGTTTCGTTTTTCATGCAAAATGCTAGCCTCCAGCATCACGACCAATATTAACAACAATATTCTTAACATTATGTTGGGACACTATTTCTCACCTCACGATACTGGAAATTATAATCAGGCATACCAATGGGACTCTAAATGTTTTAGTCTGGTACAGGGGATGGTCAACCAAGTAGCGCAGCCAGTACTTGTCAATCTGCGCAGTGAAGGAGACAAACAGATACAAGCATTCCGCAAGATGATGCGCTTCACGGCATTCATATCCTTTCCATTGCTCTTCGGGTTCGGACTTGTAGCCAAAGAGTTCATTGTCATAGCCTTGACAGCAAAATGGCTGGTCAGTGCAGAGTTCATACAGATACTCTGCATCAGTGGTGCGACGATGCCTATATTCAGTCTGCTTTCCAACATGGTTATCAGTAAAGGCAAGTCTGGTATTTACTTCTGGTGTACCTTCGGACTTGGAGTTGTACAAATCATCGTAATGTTGCTTACTTGGCCTCTTGGAATTCGTGCAATGGTTATCGCCTATACGATATTGAACGTCGGCTGGCTGTTTGTCTGGCAATACTTTGTGAAGCGCCTGGCAGGATATCATCTCAGTATGTTTTTCAGGGATACTTTGCCCTTTGCCTTGGCCGCCTTCGGAGTTATGGCAGCTACACATTTTACCACTCTTGCTATTCATAATCTGATTCTGCTGCTCATTTGCAGAGTATTTATGGCAGTAATACTCTATTACCTTGTAATGAAAGTTGCAAAAGTAAAGATTCTTAATGAATGTCAAAAATTCATCTTATCTAAATTCAAAAAATCATAAGCTCATGAAACTCGCATTTCTTATATCGGCCCATAAAGATGCCAGGCATCTGAGGGCACTCGTCAACAGCCTTCCGGCTGATTCAGAATTTTATATCCATATCGATCAAAAAAGCGATATACGACGATTCGAAGAAAAACTGGACCAGGAGAATATACACTTTATAGAACACCGTGTCAATGTTATCTGGGGAAGCATCAATGAAGTAGAATACCAGATAGAACTTCTTCGTGCAGCACTTTATTATGGACACGCTGATTATTTTATCTCACTAAGTGGCATGGACTACCCACTCTGGAGCAATACAGATATCAAAAAATATTTCAGACAAGCAAACGGAAAAGAAATTCTTCAGGGCATCTCGATGTTGCATCAGGGAAAAAACGGACAGCAATATCGCAACTTCCGATTTTTAACAGACAAACTATGGCAGAGCGGGAGTCTTAAAAGTAAATTTCGTGTTGCCTTACGCAAAATTACAGCAACTGCAGGTATCCACAAGACTTTGCATATCCATTGTCAGAGCAAGACCTATACTTTATACAAAGGTTCCGCATGGTGGGCTATTACTCCAGACCTGGCAAGACATATCATTAAGGAATGGGATGAAAACGAACACCTTGTTCATTACTTTAAAACCAGTTTTTGCCCGGCAGAGACCTTTATCCAGACCGTAGCCTTCAATTCAGAATTCGCTTCCCGCTGCATGTTGGCAGAAGGCAAATACCAGAGCCTTGCGGCTCTGACTCCACTCACCTATATCAATTATGATCCTGTCGTCAAGATTCTGACAGAGGACGATTACGATACATTGAAGGCTTCCGGCAAAATGTTCTGTCGAAAAGTCGTTTCCGGCAAGAGCGACAAGCTTATAGAGATAATAGACAAGGATCGATAACCTGAAATAAGGTTATTCACACACACATTCACATAAACCCACCTGATTTTATGAAAAAGACCGTATCAGTAGTCATTGCCACCTATAATGGTGAGAAATATCTGAAGGAGCAACTAGATTCCATTCTTTCCCAAACCTATCCTGTTAGTGAGATCATCATACAGGATGATCGATCAACGGACTCTACTCCAGCTATCTGCCACAGGTATGAGGCAAAATTTCCAATCATTCATTTTTATGAAAATGAGAACAATATCGGATTCAATCTTAACTTTAAAAGTGCTGCAATGAAAGCATCCTGTGATCTTGTAGCGCTAAGTGACCAGGACGATATATGGTTTCCAAATAAAATTGAAGAAGAAGTAACACAAATAGGGAACTATGATCTATGCTTTTCAGACCTTACAAGAGGGCCTGAGCTGGAATCAGCCTATAGAGTAAGCTACGAGGAAGGATTCACTAACCATTTATTTTATTGTGCCATGGGACACACCATGCTATTGAAGAAAGATTTCATAAGGCATAACGATTATTGGCAAGACTACCTGAATTACGATTGGAGTCTCCTCATCCATGCGGACTTGGAACATGGAGCTACAAAAGTGAATAAACCACTGAACTGGCACAGGGAACATGACTGTTCTGTATCGCGCACCATCCAGCTAAAGAAAGAAAAGAACAAATCTTATCACGAATTATCGAAGATTGCACCTTACCTTCATGGATTCAAGAAATATAGAGAAGCTGAAAAGACTGAAAAATTTCAGTCATTCTATCAAAACTTCTACAACGCTACGACAAGCAAGGAATTCAAACTTGAACATAAAATATCCCACTTATTACTGTCCGAAAATAGCATGGCACTATTCAAATTATGTTTAATATGTATGTGGCATAGAAAAGAAATAGGGCCGACCAATAAGAGTAAAGGCATTATGGGAATCATCCGAGGATTCTTCTTTCCTGCCATATACTACTATCACAATAATAATTTCAAATAGAAAAATGGAAACGACAAGGTATACCGTATCAGTAGTCATGTGCACTTACAATGGTGAAAAATATTTACGTGAGCAACTGGATTCTATCCTTACGCAAACCTATCCTATTTTTGAAATCATTATTCAGGATGACCGATCTACTGATTCTACGTTTGAAATATGCAGAGAGTATGAATCACAACATTCAAATATCCGACTTTATGAAAACAAGATAAATCTAGGATTCAATCATAATTTCAAATCCGCTGCCATGAAAGCAACAGGAGACTTTGTTGCATTCAGCGATCAGGATGACATTTGGTTTCCTACTAAAATAGAAAAGCAAATTGCAGCCATTGGCGAACACGATATTTGTTTTACGACTCACTTGAGAGGAGTGAAACAAGAAGAGAGTCATCTGGTCAGTCCTCAATATACTTTTTTATCCAATCTTTTTCAGGGTTTTGCAGGTCATACCATGCTCCTCAGAAAAGAATTCATACAACAGGAAAGTTCTTGGACAGACTATATTATCTATGACTGGGCATTAATTATAAGTGCTCATCTGGGGAGAGGCATTATAAGAGTAGAAGAGCCTCTTAACTGGCATCGCAGCCATGAAGATTCAGCTGCCAGCGAATTGCATAGAAAGTTCTATCCTCATGAAAAAGAGAATACAAATTATGAACCTCTACTCCATGGACCATCAAACTATTTCAAGTTGCAAAGAAAGGAAAATTGGAAGAAGCTATATCAACATATCTATGATCATACGGACAAAATCAAATTTCCCTTGGAGCACAAAACATGCAAGCTTCTCTTGGATGAAGGGAAATGGACATCACTTATCCGGCTATGCTTCATTTGTCTGAAGCATTACAAGACAATCTATCCTGATCGGGAGAGGGCCAACAAGACTAGAGGAGTTTTATACCCTTTTATCTTTGCTTACCATAACACGAATTACGATTTATAATATCTGATAAATACAATATAGTTATTTGATGTTCTCTCTGAAAATTCTGATATTCTTTTTATAATCAGAGATGGTACCACGAAATATGGCAGAGGTACCACCTACAAACAGACTAGCACCAAGGCTTCGCAATATCCGTCCATGTTCAGGAGTGATATTTCCATCGACTTCCACAAGGATGTCCTCATGATGTTCATGCTCCAGTAAGTTTTTCACTTTTGCAGCCTTGTGAATTGTGCTAGGTACCATTTTCTGTCCTGCAAATCCCGGATTGACCATAAGCAAATTTATTCCATCAATATAATCAAGTACTTCCTCCAGAGCATTGACAGGGGTCGCAGGATTAATGGCAAGGAAGCGCTTGCAATGATAAGGTTCAAGCCAGTCGAGTGCCCTCTGTACCTGATAAGTACTTTCATAATGAATACTTACAATATCCGTTGATTTGATTCCTATCCATTGTAACTTATATTCAGGATCCTTGATCATCATGTGGAGGTCTAAAGGAATATCCGTCAATTCACGAAGACCACGGATATAATCTACACCAAGTCCAAAGTTAGGTACAAATGTTCCATCCATCATATCAATATGAAGATGCTCTATTTTCTCCTCCTCAAAGATTCGGAGAGTCTCTTTTAAATCAACAAGATCAGAGCACATCATCGATGCAGATATTTCACTCTTATGCATAGTCATCATTTTAATCGTTCCACAAAGTCATTACCTTACAATACGGTTCCCTGTGCTCCCACATCAATTGCAGTCCTTTCTGCAATTCACTTTGGGAGAACCTGTGAGAAACTAGATTTTGCAAATGTATTTTCCCCTTATCAATTGCATCCACGGCATCTGTCCAGTCTGAAGGATTCTGACCATCATAAGATGAATTCCACGTGCCCTTCAAAGTCAGCTGTTTACGCAATATTCTCCAATATACATCCTGCTTCAGCATAATATCCCCCGAAGGATTACCCATTAGCATCAGTCTTCCTCCAGGTGCAACTGCAGCTATCGCCTGCTCAACAGAAGAAGGATTGCCAACAGCTTCCAATACAAAATCATAAGTATTCTTTATGTCTGTAGCATAGGCGACACCGCTTTTTTCAACAAGCTCACGCTTTGCTTCATTTCTCCCGATCACTGTGACCTTTCCGGCACCAAGAGCTTTAGCCCATTGAGCCGCACTGATACCGATCATGCCAGTACCGATAATAGCCACATTGTCACCCTGGCGAACCGGTCCACGCTTTATCGCATGCAAAGCAACAGCCAGAGGTTCCAGCATGGCAGCCTTTTCAAAAGAGAAAGAATCAGGCAGTTTCACAAGATTCCACACAGGTACAGCCACATACTCAGCCCATCCGCCGTCACGACGAGAGCCGACATAATCATAATGCTCACACATTTCGTAATGCCTCTCTTTACACTGAGTACATTCACGACAAGGTATCAATGGAAAAACACCTACTTTCGTTCCTATCCAAGAAGCATTAGCTTCATCGGCGACACGATACACTTCACCGGAGAATTCATGCCCCGGTATAGTCGGAAAATGATAAGTACCCTTCGTAAAGACACGTGGGATATCAGAACTGCATATCCCTGCAGCCCTTACTTTAACAATCGCCCAGTCTTTCCCGGGAAAGACTGGTATATCTATATCTTCATAGCGAAGATCACCAACAGCATGTAAAACAAAAGCCTTCATCATGTATCAATTTAATGATCAAATATAATCGTCTGGAATGTGGAAAGATCATCAGGTGTAGTAATTTTAAAATTCATACTATCCCCTGGTATAAGATGGACTTCCAGTCCAGACTTCTGTGCAATTTCAGAACTACCATTGATCTTTTCTATCTCAGTCTCAGGCATGTCATCATGTATTTTGAGGTATTTGCCGAAAACGAAACTCTCCGGAGCCTGCCCTGCAAAAAGGGTATTTCTGTCCAGCAGAGCCTTGATATGGGAGCCGTCATTACTCATATAAATCGTATCCTTTACTGGTATCACAGGAAGCACGCCGTCACAATGTCGGTTTTCTTCAAGACAAGCATCGATCAACTTTCTGGAAACCAAAGGGCGCGCAGCATCATGGATCACTACAATATCCTCAGCACCGGTACCTCTGGCAGCTAGCATCTTCAAAGCATTATAAACCGTAAGCTGTCGTGTCCTGCCTGGCGCACTGTACAAAACAGGCTTTTCTGTAAGAATATCCGTCAAAGTCTCTTGTACAAAAGTTTTCCATTCCTCAGCAAGACAGATAACGATCTCATCAATAAGAGAATCCTTGCAGAATGTTTCGACACAATACCTTATAATCGGTTTTCCTGCTACCATTAGATACTGCTTCGGTGTATTCTTTCCCATTCGGCATCCTACACCCCCCGAAAGTATTATCGCTATATTCATAGCGGCAAAGATACAACAAAATGCTAATATTTTTGCCTGTTTTTTCCAAATAAATCGTAACTTTGTTGCATCAATAAAAAGAAAATGGAAAATAAGTATCTTGAAGAATATAAGAAACAGCAACTACGTAAATGCCAGTTGAAGCAATTAGATATCCTGAAAGAAACAGATGCTATTTGCAGAAGACATCATATTGATTATTGGCTCGATGGCGGCACAATATTAGGTGCTGTAAGGCATAAAGGGTTCATTCCATGGGATGATGACATTGATATTGCCATGACAGCAGAAGGACTGGAAAAATTCAAGCAAATAGCTCCAAAGGAATTTCCTGATCATCTTATGCTGCAAACGCCTGAGAAAGAACCAACCAAGGAACCGATAAGCAAGGTACGTGACTTAAATTCTTTCTATGTAGAGGAAAGTGATGATTTTTCTGTTGATTATCAGAAAGGTCTGTATATTGATGTTTTTCCCATGATTCCTTATCCCAGCATCTCCCGAAACCTTACAAAAAAAATCACCCGGGGGATATCCAAGTGCTATTCCATTTTACACCACAAGCATTATTACTCGATAAGAGCCTTTGCTGAATTTTTCTGGTTCAGTTTCAAATACGTCATCTATAGAATTATCTGGTCTATGGCATGCATCCTGAGACCGACAAATACTTATTATTCCAACGAGCCTGTTACTAACGGATACGGCACACAACACCGTAAGGATAGTATTTTCCCGGTTGCTGATATAGAGTTTGAAGGGTATTCCTTTCTGGGGCCTCATAATCCCGATGCTTATCTCAAGGATCTATACCACAACTATATGGAAATTCCTCCTGTGGGAAAGCGGAAGATCCATTCTATTTACATTCACTCCCAGCTGACGCCTTCTGTCCCGCAAAGAGCTAATAAAGATGATGAATAATAATACCGGTATTGTAACACCATAAGAACAAAGTAAGGAAGAACAGCAGACTCTCCATAGGGAAATGATATTTTTCCGGCAGAGATTTCAATATAAATGCTATCGCAACAGGTATGATAAATGCCCACCCTGAGGTCATAATATAAATTTCATTCACAGCAAAACCCAGAATGAAATTCAAAAAGACATCAAAAGAAAACCAGCAAAGGAGCATCTGCATCAATTTATTTTTCCGTCCCAGCCACACACCGGCAATAAAAAGGAATACTATACAAAGTTCAATGCCATAGCACCACCACGCATGATAGGCAACTGCCAGCGGGCGATTCACATTGACATCATCAAGAGCGTAGTCCTTGTGAAAGAGAAAAGACTCGCCTAAATAATCTTCAACAAGAACGGGTATACGAGGGGTATTAAAGTCAAGCAAGGTTAAAAAACCGTTTCCAGGAGACTTCATCCGATGCGCTAACACCCATTTATGATGATTTCCCAATTCTTGTTTATCCTTAACACTCATCTTTGCAGCATTCTTCTTTTCTATCTTGGCAATTACAGCTTGCTGCGGTACTTCAAATGCACGATACTGATATTGCTGAATAGCCAAAAGTGCTATTAATGGGAAGACGATACCAACCAGGATAAACTTTGGACGAAACACTTTTTTACCATTAACGAACCAGTCTGCCAACATTATCTTCACACCATTTGAAGCAGCAATACCTGAAGTAAAGAAAATCAGAAGCAACGACTGCCAGTTATCCAAGGAACATCGCTTCATCATTTTCTTCCCTGCTATATAAATGGTCATGGTAAGCAACATCATTGATATAATGAAATGATCGGGTACCATAACGGGAAGCATTACATTTGCAAAAGAAAACAGCAATGCAACCAGCAACATAGAATCATTACGGGACAAAGACAGGAGTTCCCGCAAGATGCGATAGGTAAAAATAGCAGCATAGAAAGCTGAGAATACCAGGACGACAGCAACCATGAAGACGGCGAAATTCACTCCCGTGACTCCAATCAGCCAATGGTTAAGCAGATACAGCGGATACAGAAAGGACAAATACAGTGGATGGCGGATCGTTGTAAAATGTATCCTCATACCGGAAACCATAATCCATGTCCAGCAATCATAGCCAGACATAAGGAAATGCTTGGTAAAGATGGTCCAAAATCCTCCATGAGCCCCCATTGTATAGATATTCCAATGACTGCATATTGTCAAAGCATTAAGGAATATAAACAACAACAGGGCTATTATGGCAAAAAGCCGCTCTTCTTTCTTAATTTTAAAGATCTTAAAAGGATTCGTCATTTTTTCTTTTTGGGCTGAACACCCGTTTTTTCAAATTCGACGACAAAAGTACAAATTATTTATGAAACAGACTCCGAAAACTGAAAATAGAAGAATGTACTTCCTGAAAAACTTATTTCTCAAAATAAAATATTATATTTGCATAAGAAAATAATATAGAATGAAACAACCCGCTAAGACAGATATTGCAGTACTGATGCTTTTCTTCAACCGCCCTGATACTTTCCAACTCGTTTTCAATGAAGTTAAGAAAGCACGCCCCTCACAACTCTTTCTTTATCAGGACGGAGCAAGAAACAATCAGGATCTGACGGGAATGGAAGCGTGCCGTAAAATTGTGAACGATGAGAATATCGACTGGCAATGCAACGTCCACCGTAATTATCAGACCAGGAATTATGGATGTGACCCTTCTGAATATATTTCACAGAAGTGGGCATTTTCAATTACCGATAAAATAATGGTACTTGAAGATGATGATGTCCCTTCACAAACATTCTTCCCTTTCTGCAAAGAGATGCTGGACCGATATGAGAATGACCCGCGCATCACAATGGTTGCAGGATTCAATACCGATGAAATAACACCGGATGTGCCTTATGATTACTTCTTTACGTCTGTTATGTCTGTCTGGGGATGGGCTTCATGGAAAAGGGTCATCGACCAATGGGACGGCAACTACGGGTTCATGAAGGATAGTTTCTATCATAACCAATTGGAAGCACTTGTCAAGGAACGAGGCTATAGGAAGGACTTCATGAAAATGTGTACGGACCATGCCGCAAGTGGCAAGCCGTTTTATGAGAGCATTTTATGGGCTAGTATGCTCATGAATCATGGTCTTGCCATCATGCCTACAAAAAATATGATCAATAATGTAGGAGCAACAACCGACTCCACACACTTCTCTACTTTGAAGACTATGCCTTCAAGGCTACGCAGGATTTTCACGATGAAACGCTTCGATGTAGAATTTCCTTTAAAGCATCCAAAATATGTCATGGAGAATGTTTCCTTTAAAGACCACTTCTATCGTGCTCAGGGATGGAATCATCCCTGGATTAAAATGGGACGGTCGTTTGAGGAATTCTTTCTGAACTTGAAATATGGTAATTTCTCCGTTATCTTCAAATCTCTATACAAAAGGATTTTAAAATGGATGGGGAAAAACAAACATATATAAAAAGCAAATAAACAAATCCTTTATTTGTAAAATTTTCAGCTCAAAAACAAATCTCTTCTACTTTGTAATCTGGAAATGCAACAGTATGTTTTTGGCATAATAAAGGAATAAAAACAAAAAATACAAAAAAAGTAAAATGCCTTAAGGCCTCTTTTACGATGCATTAGAGTTTCAAACAGACTCTATTCAGCCATGAAATACGTTGTATTTCATGGCTGAATACACCATAAAAGATATCTTTTTTCAAGAACAAAGGCAGCGAAGCTTGTAACTATCTATAGGGTAGCGAATTATGCACCAGCTCATTTTTAGCATATTTGGAAAACATATAAAGATGATTGAAAATATGCAAATTACAGAAGATATAATATAAACATTCTTGATTGCACTTATCCAAGCAAATAACCGGAATAAAGAATGCCGTTCCATGCCAGCAGATAAAGTGCTATAACCAAAGTTAACATTCTTACAGGTATGATCCACTTTTTGTTCTCAAAGGTTTTAAAGAGATATGCCATAGCAACAGACAAAATAAAAAGCCAGTGCGCTGACATGATATACACCTCATTAATACCAAAGCCCAGGATAAGATGAATAAACATATCAAAGAAGAAAAAGCTCATCGCCAGCCACAAGTAGCGTGACTTCCAACCACAGACAATACCAAAAAGGAATAAGAGGACAACTAGACCTTCTATAATATAACTGGCAGTATGATGATAGGTGACAATAACCGGTCGCGTGGACAAGTCATCTTGTAGAAGATAATCTTTATGGAACTGGATTGACTCTCCAAAAAGATTTTCCACTATCGTTGCCCAACGTGGAGTTGTTATATCCGTCCATTGAGCGAACTCACCTTTAGCCATAGGCTTTCCCACATGAGAATTCCAAGGTTTCTTCGCATTTTTTTCTTTCCTTTCTTTAGCCTGCTGCATCACTAAATTTCGGATATCGGCGCTGGCAACAGCTGTATCGCGCACAGATGTGGTATCTTTAAAGGCCTGAGCTATCTTATCATTCTGCTGTTTTACTTTTGCAGCAATTTCATTTTGACGTTCAACAAAATTCGGCTTTTCGAAATGATTCCATTCCAGACAGGCACCGCCCCAAATCAAAGCTGAAGGAATTATAACAGCAAAAAACAGATTAGTCGGCTTCCAAAATTTCTTGCCGTTAACGAAAAGATTAGCTAAAAACACCTTGATACCATTATTAAGCGATATTCCAGCAGTAAGGAAAAAGAACAATATTGTCTGCCATTTCGTAAAAGGATTCCTTGCCTTCATCTCCTTGCCTGCCACATAAAGTGTAAGTATAAGCATAAACATGGACAAGGAGAAATGATCGGGCACACTCACAGACACCATGACATAGGCAAAAGTGTATGTCAGACCTCCTAACAGCCATGCATCTAACTTATGAATTCCAATAATTTCCCGGAAAATACGACATAGAAAAATAAAGCTGTATGCACCACAGAACACAAGAATGGCACCCACAA
>DMYZ01000272.1 GCA_003483565.1 Prevotella sp. | reverse complement strand
TGCGCCCTATGCTCATTTTGCTCATGGCCAAGGGTTTTGGTGAGGTCAGTGAGGTGACTTTGAATGCTGCTGTCGGACTTGAGCTCCTTCATACAGCTTCATTAGTCCACGATGATGTTGTTGATGAGAGCCTGGAACGACGAGGGCAGGCGAGTGTTAATGCGATGTATGATAATAAGGTGGCAGTTTTGGTGGGTGATTATTTGTTGTCTACAGCTTTACTTTATGTGTCATATACTCATTCTGAGGCTATCGTAAGATATCTTTCGGAACTTGGCAGGACCCTTTCCAATGGAGAAATTCTTCAACTTTCCAATATACAGAATCGTGTGATCTCTGAGGATATTTATTATAATGTTATTATGCAAAAGACAGCTGCTCTCTTTGAGGCTTGTTCGGTTATTGGAGCTGAGTCTGCCGGAGCTTCTGCAGATGATATTAGTGCTGCCCGTGAGTTTGGGAAAAAACTTGGTATCATTTTTCAGATTCGTGATGATATCTTTGATTATTCTGATTCTAAGGAAATAGGAAAGCCTACAGGGAATGATATGACAGAAGGTAAATTGACTCTTCCTGTGATTTATGCTTTGAACTCTACTGGAGATAAGAAAATGCTTGAACTAGCTTATAAAGTGAAGGATCATACTGTTTCTTCTGATGAAGTGGTGCAACTGGTGGCTTTTACTAAAGCTAATGGTGGAATTGAATATGCTTATAAATGCATGGATAAATTCCATGAAGAGGCTATGAATTTTATTACAGAAAGGGTGCAGGATTCCCAGATAAGAGCATCTTTGAAGGCTTATCTTGATTTTGTCAGTATCCGCACTAATTAATAGATTAATGAATTGATAAATTAGGGATAAGATAGACAGGTTATTTCCTTGTTATTTGTATATCCCTATGTTTTATATAGCGATTCAAATTGGAATGCTAAAAGAAAGAGCATCAGTTAGCAAAAAAGAAGAATGAAGAAGAAATAAAAAACAAGGAACTACTGTTGTATCCTAAAGACAATGAGCGCTTTGGTTTTCCAAGGCGCTCATTATTTTTGCAGATTATCACTCTAGAAATATTTTATTTCATTACCTGTTATTTCACTGAGAAGAAGGTTGGTAAGCCGTGATGTTCCCAAGCGGAACCATTTGTTTGTAAGCCATTTCTCACCAAGAACTTCTTTAACGATGGTGTAAAAGATTACAGCATCCATGACGGTATTAATGCCTCCTGCAGGTTTTAAACCGATCTGTATGCCTGTTTCATCATAATACTCTTTTATGGCCTTACACATCACGTAAACAGCTTCAGGGGTCGCGGAAATCTTTTCTTTACCCGTTGAAGTCTTTATATAATCAGCGCCGGCATACATAGCAAGGATTGCTGCCTTCTTTATATTGCTGTCATTTTTCAGATCTCCTGTTTCAAGAATCACCTTCATCGGCACATCTTCTCCGCAGCAGTCTTTTAGTTCATTGATATCATCAGCAACTCCTTCGTAGTCATCGCTTAAGAATTTGCCTACCGGCATAACAATGTCTATTTCTTCAGCTCCGTCTTGAATGGCTAATGATGTCTCTGCTATTTTTACTTCCATCCTTGATTGAGAAGACGGAAAATTGCCGCATACGTTTGTGATCTTTACACCGTCTACTTCCAGACTGTTATGAATGAGTTCTGTGAAGACAGGGTAGGTACAGATTGTGGCGACATGTGGGAGATCAGAGTAATCATGTTCAAAGTTGTTTACTTTTTCTACCAGCGCAAGTATTTCCTCTTCTGTATCCGTGGTGTGAAGAGTGGTCAGTTCAATACTGCCCAAGAGAAATTTCTTGACCTCTATCGTGTCGTTCCCTGCTGCCTTGGCGATGAGCTTTTTTACTTCGTTTCTTATTTTATCGTCATTGAGATTCGTATTGTACTTGGCTAAAGCCTGTTCATATTTGCTTACCTCTTTTTGGGAAGAATTATCTTCCTTTTGAGCTCTAATTTGTAAAACCTTTTCTTTAAGGTTCCCTTTCTTCAGTTCCATAATCTGTGATTTGATTTATTCTCGTTACTATTTATTTTCTTTTCTCAATTTTTCATTATTGAGATGTCTTTCGCTATCTCTTTTCGTCTTTTTGTCAAAACTCTTTTGGAGTTCTTCTGTAAGATTGACACCGGTCTGGTTGGCCAGGCAGATAAGTACCCATAAGATATCAGCCATTTCCTCACCTAAGTTGGGCTTTTCGCCAGGTTTAAAGCTTTGCTCTCCATATTTACGGGCAATAACACGGGCTAACTCACCTACTTCTTCTGTAAGGCATGCCATATTGGTCAGTTCGTTGAAATATCTTACCCCATATTTCTTAATCCATTGGTCTACAGACTCTTGCGCTTCTTCTATACTCATGATTTGTTATTCTCTATTTTTGGTATCCATACAGATTGTTACCGGGCCGTCGTTGAGCAGTTCTACTTTCATATCTGCGCCGAATTCACCTGTGGCTACCGGCCTGTCTATCATCTCACTCAAACGTTTTACAAAGAATTGATAGAGTGGGATGGATATCTCATGTCTTGCTGCACGGATCCAACTGGGACGGTTTCCTTTCTTGTAACTGGCCATCAACGTGAATTGACTTACCACAAGAATATCTCCTTTAACGTCCATAATAGATCGGTTCATTACTCCATTTTCGTCATCGAAAATCCGTAATCCTTTCAC
>DMYZ01000021.1 GCA_003483565.1 Prevotella sp. | reverse complement strand
TGTTTTGCGGATGAGTACCATTGGATGGATGGCATCGGGCCAAGAGACAAGCGCCCTAAGATGCAAAACAACAACTGGGGAGGCACCATCGAAGACAATTCATTTGGTACCAACGAATTTCTCAATCTCTGCGAGATGCTTGGTGCAGAACCCTACATCAGTGGAAACGTAGGTAGCGGAAGTGTTGAAGAACTTGCCAAATGGGTAGAATATATGACCAGTGACGGAGACACCCCTATGGCAAACCTTCGCAGAAAATACGGAAGACAAAAATCATGGAATGTAAAATTCCTTGGCGTCGGCAATGAAAGTTGGGGCTGTGGCGGGAACATGAGCCCGGAATACTATAGCGATCTTTTCCGCCGCTATTCCACTTATTGCCGCAACTACGACAACCATAGGCTCTACAGAATTGCTTCAGGTGCCAGTGACTATGACTATAACTGGACTAAAGTGCTTATGAATAAGGTAGGTGACCGTATGAGCGGACTCTCTTTACATTATTATACGGTAAAAGACTGGAGTGACCATAAAGGATCTGCAACTAATTTCAACAAACAGGAATATTACTGGACAATCGGAAAGTGCCTTCAGATAGAAGATGTTATCAAAAAACATTGTGCCATCATGGATCAGACTGATCCCCAAAAGAAAATTGGTCTGCTTGTTGACGAATGGGGTACATGGTGGGATGAAGAACCTGGAACAATAAAGGGTCATCTTTATCAACAAAATTCTATGCGCGACGCTATGGTTGCAGCTTTAACACTAAATGTCTTCCAACGCCATACAGACCGTATCCGGATGGCTAACATCGCACAGGTTGTCAATGTTCTGCAATCAATGATTCTTACAGATACTATCGGTACTGGTCACATGGTCCTTACACCTACCTATTACGTATTCAAGATGTATCGCGGTTTCCAGGATGCCACTTATCTTCCAATGGATGTCACTACAGATTCTATGGATGTCGAAGGTGGACACATGTACAAGATGGTTAATGGCAAAATACCAGATGTCTCTGTATCAGCAGCAAAAAAGAAAGATGGCAGTATGATTATCTCTCTGGCCAATACAAATCTGGATAAAGCCCAGACAACCCAGATTAAACTGGATGGTGCCAATGTAAAAACCGTAAATGGTAACATACTGACATCCGCCAGAATCAATGATTATAATGATTTCGACCATCCAGATAAAGTGGAAGAAAAAGCATTCAAAGATTTTAAAATCAAAAAAAATGTTCTTAATGTTAAAATTCCAGCAAAATCAATCATTGTTTTAAATTTAAATTAGTAAATTTGCATAAAACCTTAAGATAAAAATGAACGATATTAAACTCATGAATCGTGCAGCCAATAACATTCGTATTCTGGCTGCTTCTATGGTAGAAAAAGCTAAGTCTGGTCACCCAGGGGGTGCTATGGGCGGTGCTGATTTCATCAATGTTCTCTTCTCTGAGTATCTCATTTATGATCCAGAGAATCCAACATGGTCAGGCCGTGACCGTTTCTTCCTTGATCCGGGACATATGAGCCCTATGCTTTATTCTGCCCTTACCCTTCAGGGGAAATTTACTCTTGATGATATTCAGCAATTCCGCCAATGGGGTTCTCCTTGTCCAGGCCATCCTGAGCTGGATGTCAACCGTGGCATTGAAAATTCTTCTGGTCCTTTAGGACAGGGTCATGCTATTGCCGCAGGTGCAGCTCTGGCTGAAAAATTTCTGGAAGCTCGTTTGGGAAAAACGATCATGCAGCATCGCATTTTCTGCTATATCAGTGACGGTGCAGTAGAAGAAGAAATTTCTCAGGGTGTCGGCCGTATTGCAGGTACATTAGGTCTTGATAATTTAGTTATGTTCTATGACTCTAATGATATTCAGCTTTCTACAGAGACCAAAGATGTAATGGCAGAAGATACTGCTGCAAAATACAGGGCATGGAAATGGAATGTTATTGAAATCAATGGCAATGACATTGAACAAATTCGTAAAGCCCTCAATACAGGTATTGCTGAAAATGAACGCCCTACCCTTATCATTGGCAAGACTATTATGGGCAAAGGTGCTCTAAAAGCCGATGGATCAAGCTATGAAAGAAATGTAAAGACTCATGGTGCTCCTTTAGGGGGAGAAAACTATATCAATACCATCAAGCATCTTGGTGGAGACCCAACCAATCCATTCCTGATCTGGGATGATGTCAAGAAACTTTATGCCGATCGCAGAAGCGAATTGAAGGAAATTGTTGCTAAACGCCATGCAGAAGAAGCTGTATGGGCAAAGCAAAATCCAGACAAGAAAGCTTTACTGGATACTTGGTTTAGTGGTAAGGCTCCTAAAATTGACTGGACTAAAGTTCAGCAAAAAGATGGAGATGCTACACGAAATGCATCTTCAGCCTGCCTGTCAGAACTGGCAAAACAAGTTCCTAACATGATCTGCGCTTCTGCTGACCTATCTAATTCAGACAAGACTGATGGATTTCTGAAACAGACTCATAATATAAAGAGAGGAGATTTCAGCGGTGCTTTCTTCCAGGCAGGTGTCAGTGAACTGACAATGGCTGATATGTGCATTGGTATGATGCTCCATGGTGGTGTCATCGCGGCTATGGGTACATTCTTTGTCTTCTCTGATTATATGAAACCAGCTGTACGTTTGGCAGCTTTGATGGGTATCCCAGTCAAATTTATCTGGACTCACGATGCATTCCGCGTCGGTGAAGACGGCCCTACACATGAGCCTGTTGAACAAGAAGCTCAGATCCGTCTGATGGAAAAGCTGAAAAACCATAAGGGACAAGACAGTGTCCGTGTATTCCGTCCTGCTGATGCAGACGAGACAACAGTATGCTGGACTATGGCAATGGAGAATACGGAAACACCTACAGCATTGATATTCTCTCGCCAAAACATAGCAAAACTTCCTGCAGGAAATGACTACGAGCAAGCCCGAAAGGGTGCTTATATAGTAGCTGGTTCTGATGAGAATCCGGATGTAATCCTCGTTGCTTCCGGCTCTGAAGTTTCAACTCTTGAGGCTGGTACGACACTTCTGCGACAGGATGGCATTAAAGTTCGCGTAGTAAGTGCACCTTCTGAAGGTCTCTTCCGCACGCAGTCTGAGGCTTATCAGAATGAAGTCCTACCCTACAACATCAAGAAGTTTGGTATGACAGCTGGTTTACCTTGTACCCTTGAGAGCCTTGTAGGCATCGGTCCAAACAGCAAGATCTATGGAATGCCTAGTTTCGGCTTCTCTGCACCTTATAAGGTACTGGATGAGAAATTAGGATTTACTGCCGAAAACGTCTATAACCAAGTCAAGACATTTTTAGCTCAGTAATAAAATAAAATTAACCAAGGAGTATGCGTCTTGTACGGATACTCCTTTTTAAATATAATGCGTATGGAAATCAAGACAGTTGGAGTTGCTTGCGATCATGCAGGTTTCCCATTAAAGCAGTTTGTTCTTCAGTATTTGGAGAAAAAAGGTTATCCTGTAAAAGATTATGGTACATATAGCGATAAGAGTGTTGACTACCCGGACTTTGCGCATCCTCTTGCTGAAGGTGTTGAAAATGGTGAGGTGTATCCTGGTATTGCTATCTGTGGGAGTGGTGAAGGTATGATAATGACTCTCAACAAGCATCAAGGAATAAGGGCCGGTCTGGCATGGTGCAAAGATATAGCACAGCTTATCCGGCAGCATAATAATGCCAATATTCTAGTCCTACCGGGACGTTTCATTGACAATAAAACAGCAGAAATCATTATGGACGAGTTCTTCTCTTCCAACTTCGAAGGTGGACGGCACGAAAGAAGGATTGAGAAGATCCCTGTAAAGAACAAATAAAGCTTCTTTCTATTCAGAATAAGGGGGATAATCATTTTTATTTGATTATCCCCCTTATTCTGTCTGATATCTTTTTAAGTAGCGATTCGAATTGAATCGCTCTCCATTTAACGACTTTTTTAAAAGTAATTGATGACATTTTAGGCAGCGATTCGAATGGAATCGCTGCCTAAAACGTCATCAATTACCACCAATTACCTTCTTGTTTCCTATAATATAAATAGCTTTAGGCAATGAATCTATATAAGTATAATCATTTAACACTTTTTTACCGGAAATATCATATACCGCTTTATTATCAGGCACAACTATACCGGAAGTATCCACTTGAGTAATATCTGTAGTTTCCCAAGTAATGTCAGCAGCATACTTAGAATAAATACTATTCCCCGACTGAGGAGTAATTGAAGATCCATTCTTGAAAACTACACTATCAGCAAAATTAATGACAGCACCGACAGAAGCCGACAGTTGCACATTATCAAAAGTAATGTTTTTGACATGTTGTTCAGGACGTCCATATATGAAAATGGCATTGCTTTTATTATAAGAACTTGTTCCCGTAATATTCTTAAAAATAATATTCTTAAAAGAGGGTGTAGTATTTGTCACAACCTTGGCATTTGCTTCATCATTAGCAGGAGTAGTGTAATTTTTGTCGTAATAGCAGTCTATATAGATCAAATTTTTCACATTATCCATTGTCAGATTGCTGAAAACAAAATCATCCTCACCTCCACCACGGTCAGTATTTGATTTCAAACGGATGCCATTATCCGTATTTTTATAAGTACAATTATCTATCAGAACATGCTTTACATTGGATGTATAACTGCCAACAGAAGTGCCATGCCCGTAACCAAAATTACAGTCAGTAATACGAATATACTGTGATTCTTTGTCAATAGCGACATTATCATCACCATCGGAAATATAACAATTATCAATATCAACATGAGGTCCCCAGATATCAATCCCGTCTGTGTTATGAGAGGGCACCTGTGTATCAATAGTAATATGGCGGATAGTAGCATTATTAGAATTGCCGCCACTTCCAATAGTGATATGTGATCCTGGAGCATCTTTCAAGGTAATATCACTGATCAATATTTTAGAACACTTATTCAAACGTATCAAGGCTCCACGTTTAAATTTTGTCGTAGCGGCATCATAGGCATTCCACCATGCGGACCCGTTACCATAGATAGTGCCCGGACCATCAATAATTAAGTTAGAGGAGCCACTGGCTGCACTAATGAAATCTGGATATTCATTTGAATCAGGAGCCGTCATAGGATAAGTGCCATAGGCTAAAGGCTGTAATAAAGCACCTTCAGAAATATAAAGCTCTGTATTAGAACCCATTATAATAGGTCCGCTTAAAAAAGTCCCCGCAGGAATTATAACTTTTCCACCACCATTATTGTTACATGCATCAAGGGCCTTCTGTATGTCTGCTGCATTGTCTGAAGAAGTGGTAGATGCACCATAACTAGTAATATTATAACTTTTAGTACTGCTGATTGAAGGTAACAGAACTGCCGGCCAATCTGAAGCCAACATGGATTGGCAAAGCAGAAATAGAGCACTTACCAACAGAATTTGTTTTTTTTTCATAGTTTTTTGATTTTATTTGATTATTGTAGATTATCTTTACTATACATGAAAACGGTAACGATGTCTTGCCCGCTGCGGAGTAGTCGGAACCCCGCCAAAAGTCATTCCCGGACCTCCTCCGATACTGCCGCTGGAAAAACCACCAACACTGGCACCTCTATACTGCGCCCAGCGCTGACGGATACGCATGACATAATCATACGTCTCCTGTCCGCGCATATACCCGCTTTTCACAACCGGATCATTATAGAATTCCGGCGACTGAAGTTTGAGGATGAAATCTGACACGTCACCGAAATTCTGTGAATTCCTTCCGTACTTCCTTGCTAAAGCCATAGCATCACGGACATGTCGTGTCCCACCATTATAACTAGCTAAAGCGAACCATACTCTTTGACTGGGATCATTTACATCACGAAAATGATTCTGCAGCTCAACAAGATATCTGGCGGCAGCGGCAATATTCATTTCCGGATTATACATTTGCTCTTCCGGCAGTCCAAGATGATCAGCCGTACTTGGTAGAATTTGCATTAATCCGCAAGCTCCCGCCCAAGAATGGGCCCGAGGATCAAAACAGCTCTCCTGATAGCATTGAGCAGCCATCAGCCTCCAATCCAGACGCGCCATAGGAGAATACATCTGGAAATATCTGTCATAATGTGAAATAAGCCCCTCTGAACTATCCAGCATAGGAGCATAAACATGCCGGGTTATACTACGAGTGGAAAGCAGGAAATCTTCCTCTTTCTTAATCAAGGCTATATATTTCGGTTTAAACCAACGGTTAAGTGTATCAGCCAATTCTTTGCTTCCCTTATCTACAGCCC
>DMYZ01000082.1 GCA_003483565.1 Prevotella sp. | reverse complement strand
GCTTCCACCTTGGCAGGAAGATATCCGAACCTTTTCTTATATGCTCTCAGATGAAGCATGAAATCGTCGCATTTATTATAGGCATCCCAACTATGGTGGTCGATAAAGGTATATCCATTCACCACGCTTACGCCTATCTTTGTCCCGAACTCTGTCTTCGCCTTTGACTTGTCCCAGCCAATTGGCCTTACGAAGGACTAGTACAGGCTGATGATCCGGTTCTTGCAATACATGACTATGGTTTCATGCTTTTGACAGTAAATCTCTACTATTGGATTTAAGACACCCTCGCCATTAATGTAGGGGAATATCTTATTTCTTTACGATTTGCAAATATAATCAAATTTTTTATATTCAGCCGCTCAAATTTATATTTTTGCTTCATTTTATTCGTTGTCACGGATAATCATTTACGATTAGTCACAATATGCCAATCTACTCTTTTCAACGAGTATTGCGGCAGGATCTTATTTCTTCTTCCTGAAATTTAATAATAGGTGGCCATCAATATTTGTAATGTAATTTTCAAAGGAACGGAATAAACCAAAATATCATCTGTTCAGATGATGAATAAGCAAGACACATTATCAGCATAATTCTACCGTAGTTTGTATGTATCATGCAGACTCTCTGTAATGACTATATACATTGGGGTATCACTGAAATCGAGTGGTATCCCAATAATTTTATAAATACTATTTGGAAGATAAATATCCTAAGCGATGATTCGTGTTCTTATTGTATACTAGATCAGGAGGATAAACAAGAATCTGTCAGTGAACCAGTAGCACTTTCAAGAAGTTGTACTGTGAATCAGTAAATATCTTGTTAAGTGTGTGGCGAAGTTAACTCCTGTTTTTTCTTTCTCATTACCAAACTTTGGTAATGAGTTTACCAATTAGCGGTAAGGTGGTCTCCATACTATGGTAATATGCTTACCAGGCTTTGGTAATATGCATTCCATTACTATGGAAATATGTTTACCAGTACTATGGTAACATGCTTTCCAGTACTTTGGTAATATGCATTCCAAACATGTGGTAATGTCAGATACAGGATAAAGGCTTAGTTGGCAACTTTTGCTGTTAAATCAACCGCATCCTCTACCGCCAGTTTGGTGCCCCTATTCATCAAGGCACAGTAACCTGGAATGGCGAGACCATCCAACTGCGAGAAGGTGCCGTCCGTCAGCTTCATGACAACTACCTGATTTCAAAGGGTCTCAAAAAGGATGTCAAGGTTATCATAATTTTACAACCGCGTCTGTCTTAACAACAGTCACACGCTTCGCCCAACCCACAAAAAATCAAGAACGGTCAGGAAGGCTCACGAGATGCAAACCGTGATCATGAGGCCGGTCATGGTATGAACGTGACGACATAGATGACGAAGCAGAGCTAGCAGTCAAAATGGAGAAGATAGACGTAGAGACTAAGACCGAATTTCCATAAGAAGGAACTGAGAAAACATCACTTTCTTGATATTTTTTTCTATTCAAAAGAATCAATAACAGCCTGCTCCCCCTCGGGTCAATATATCCATCGCATGCTACCATACTTTCAAATAACGATTTGGGATATTCTTTTTTTTCAGAGGTAAATGAAGCGAATTTATTAGTCAGGTAAGTTAAATTCTGAAGCTCCGTGTGGTCCTAATCCTTCATGCTTAGTTTGAAGTCGTCGATGACTTTATTCAGCAAGGATTCTTCCTCCGGCCTTATGATTTTATCCGCCCGAATGATTTTTATCAAAATTTGAAAGACGACTCTACGTTCATCTAAGCTTAATTGATATTCCATCTTATTTGATGTTTTTTTGAAAGAATGTATCGTATTGGGTATTTCCTACATTAATAATGAAGAGGTTACATTGTGCTCGAGTAAGGGCCGTATATAAGAGCGCGGCAGAGTTCTCACGCTCTTGGATGCAATCGCCATTGCATGGTTGGTTTTGCTTTACCTCCTTTTGAAGGAGCAATATAATAGTTTTCGCCTCCCATCCTTTGAAACTGTGAATGGTCGATAGCTTTAGGCAATCACAGTCAGTGGTGAAATGCGTCTTGGCAACGTGCCTGATCGCCTCCAAGTTAGCAGCGACATAGGCAGTGCTGTTCTTCTTTACTTCTCCCAGTTCTTCCTGTGTCTCGAAGCTGACCATTGTTCCTAAATGGGTTAATTGACGATACTGAAAGTCAACATCCCGCAGTATATTGATGGATGAAGCCAACACTGCGACATCTTTGATACTAATCTTGTAATGCTCCAATATACGAGGAATATTCCTAGCTATCTTTTCTGCAGAGAAATTCTCGCCAATATTCCAGTATTTCACGTAATAGGATTCAAAGTTCAATCTATTCTCGATGGCTATTGTTGACATTTCTAGAGACAGAAAATTTCTTGCAAAGGCTGATGAAAGAACAGCGATCTGTGGGTTTAGTATTCGCATGGAAATACGTTCGCTCATCTGTTTCCAAGCTCCTATGAAAGATGGAATACGAGGCATCTTCGTCCCTTTTTCCATTTCTCTCTCATAAATATTTTGTTCGCCATCTCCAAACACGGTAATGCTTCCATCCTCAGAAAGAAAGTACTTTATTAAAAGGCTTAACCATTCCGTCTTGTAGTCTTGAACTTCATCGATTATAATAGTCCTGAAACGTCTTGTTTGGTCTTTATAGGGTTCAAAAAAATTATCGTTATCGAATGCATTAAAAGGAATCCTACCAACAAATTCTCTTGCCATAGCCGTAAAGAACTGATGGTAGTTGGTGATGATAAATTTGTTCGTAGGGAAATCGGCAGGCACTTGATTAATTCTCATACGAATATACTGTATGAGAGTGATATTGAAGGTGAGAATCAGCACGCTGCTTCCTGTCTCCAATTGTCGCTTCACAGCTCTATTAGCCATGACCTGTGTTTTGCCACATCCGGCAACACCTTTTATACGGAGACGAGATTGTGGACTACCGACAAGTTCTTTCTGGCGTTTTGTCAAACGGAAGTTATGGTCTCCATCTTTATAGGAATGCCATCTGCCTTTAATAAGACTTATCAGCTCTTCATAATAATCATATCTGAATGCTCGGTTTCTGATCTGGCAAAGCATTGAGCTTATGTCTTCATCATTACCTACCAAAATAACATTCTTGAATAAATTTTGACATGATCCTTGTTTTGAAGATTTATTACAAAGATGTTCATCGGTATCATCTTTAAGCCTCTTGACAGCATTCTTGTCCATTGTCGGAAAATAGAGGATTGGCTGCACGCAGTAGAACGCAGCAGGGACCGTTATCGTTGCTACTTTAAGAGATTTTAGATATGTGTTATAAAGTTCTTCCTTTATGCCCTTCACCCTTCTGAGTTGCACCTCTATATCTTCGGCTTTGTTACATATATCCAGGAGGACAATACCATGACTAATACTTGCCAATACTATGTCAGGCAAGTCGACGCCTATTTGAGGCCTGAGAAAAATATTCTCGAATGACTTTGAGCAATGTTGCCGTATTTGATTGTATAAATTCAGCAGAGCATCATTCAATACACCACGTAGGTATATAGTAGAGAAATCGTCATCGCTGTCACAAATGTTTTTCCTAGTCTTTTCCTTGTAGCTCTCGTCGAGCACTTCGGATCTTTTGTACACAAAGCCTCTGGCCTCGCAACCGAACGAATGATTGGTTCTTGTTGTATAGCTATAGGAGAAGCTGTTGATATTACTAAAATATTTAGAAGGGTTAAAATAGCCACAGAAATCCGCCAGTCTGCTATTATGTGTAAATTTGGGACCCACGCATATTACATAATTGATATTAGCCAATGATGCCACCTTATGTGCCAGCCAAGAAAGACTGATATCCCAGATGTCAAGGATATTGGAGAAGATGTTGATGCTGATGCTTGTCTTGCAATCAATATCATTCCACTTGTCATCCTTTGTGTTAGGAATTTTTCTTTCCACACTCTGAACTTCTACTCCGGAACTAGCATAAGTGCCTACCCATCGCTTTGCACGTTCAAGTGCAATATGAGATGGTTCTATCAGTGTAATCTTACATAGTCTGGATAACAAGTTGTGCTCACAGAGCATTTCAATTAAAGTAAGTGATGCAATTCCTTGTCCGCATCCCCAGTCGTAGATTTCAAAATCATAAGAACCGACATCATTAAATGGAAAATTCTGAAAGGCCGCCCTGCATTTGATAATATGTGCCTCTCCATAAGCGGCAAGATAGGCATCCAGCTGCTCTTCTGTTTGAAGGACATTCCTGCCATGTCCTGTGGCATCCCAAGGGTGTCCTTGGACATCGGCAGGAAGTCTATCGTAGCACCGATTGACCAAGTCTACTACGTTTATCATATAATGGTCTCGCTGTATGGGTTCTGTCCATGACTTTTATAGTTCCTCACTGCTGTTGCCTTGCTTGTATTGGCATAGCAGTATTCACACATATGAATGCAAGTATTGTATTGGCCTATGTCCTTGCTTACTATGCATCCACAGAACTGCCGTTGGCCGGCATCCTTGTTGTTTCCATGTGTGGCGTATGTGCCGTTGGGTAACAGTATGGCGTTTTTAGGCAAGGATTCTGTATTTCCAAAAATATCCGACTGTGGGACAGGTTTGAATTTTACCTTCAGGAAATCCATCAGTCGTGTATCATGATAAGCCAGTCTGATCATCAGCTCGTCATCAATACAACGGTTGTGCGCTATGCCGTATTGTGACAAATCCACCTTCTCGCTGCAAGTAGCCAGATTGAATTTCCAGCCTTCACTTTCATTGAGCTGGGATAACTGTCGCGCGAAAGTCAGCATTTCACCTTCAGTCCATTCTCTATATGCAATATTTTCCTTCTCGAGATTGGCCTTGACCTTACGGTAGGCCAATATGTCGGCATAACTGAATATGAGCTTTTCAGTATATCCTTTTAATTCTCTCCCTATGTGCCGAATTTTTTTGAGCAAAAGCTCAATATTGATATTGTCTGTCAGTATCAACGGGTCAAACCGCCAGACAACATGACCATAGCCAAGTCTGTCCACGAGCCGCTTGAACGTATCTATTCGTTCCTGCAATGGACGCACGTTCCTCTCTAGTTTCTCCTTCTCATAGTCGTTCAGAGAATATTGGATATAACAGCCTATTTCCATCTCTTTCAATTCGTCAAGATGAGAAAGCAAAGGAAGCGGGTTCTTTGACCAGAACACGATAAAGCGCGTGTCACGGTAGGACACATACAACCTCTGGCCGTTGAACGGATTGATCCAAGCAGAATAGCCTGCCTTCAGCCGATGGAAGAACCAGTCGGCATAGAAGGCAGGAATATCCGTACTTCTACTTGCCGAAATAATAACAGGTGTCTGCATAGAGACCATTTCTCCGTTTTCACGGGGGAGCATTTCTTTCTTCCACGTTGACATAACTATCTGTATTTCCTTTCTTTAATCCGTTGATTTATAAATATTAATCTATTTTTGTAGATAAATTACTCATTTATTCATTTTCTTTTGCGTTGATATAGTCATTGTGTATATTTAAGTTGCTAATTCCATAGTTCGGAAGTTCATCAATAGTATTTTTAAGTGCAGCAATCTTTTCAGTATTGATTTTAAAGAAATTATGTGCCCCAATAATGTTCTATACAAATCATTAAGTCTTTATGGTTTCAGACAATTTAGCGGAACCACACACGTGCCATCCTCCTTGTAAGCATAGACACCAACACCTGTGAGTACCATTCTGAAAGAAGGTTTATTCATTCTGGTGGTATCGATCTAGCGTGCCAATTTTTTCAGGTTCTCACATCCTTCTTTGATGAGCTTGTCACCACCCAGTTTAATTTCGACCAGCCCATAACGGCCGTTGCGCAGGTTGGGATTCCATGCCGGCATATCTTCAATAATGAATATCTTCTTTAAAGCTGAGATATAAGACAGAACCGTTGCATCACTGATAGAACTTCCCTCATTGTTATGCAGGTCTGCTGCAATGGATGATGCAGAGACCTGCTGTCCTTGATGTCGTGCATAAGAGCGAAGTAATCTGCGTGTGAGATTTGGATCTCTTTCCACTCCATCCACACGAGAAATATCCTGTTCTGCAACAGCATCCACGTAGTTGCAAATATAAGACAAACTAAGCTGATATCCAAATATTTAGAGTCATTATTTGGTCAGTTGGCTGTTTTTCATTGTATCAGTTGGCTGTTTTTTGTTTAGCCAGTTGGCTATAGATTTCTGTAGTATTTGCAACAAAACACAACAAACAGAAATGGATTTGGTTGGTGTCATAGAACCGTATTCCGGAAATCTGCCACAACATATCGAAACAAAGAAATATACCATTCTATAAGTTGTTGATATATTAACCGTTCCATATTGTCATCTCAATTTTAACTATAAGTTAGTTCATACACATTCTTGCACCTGATTATGGCAAATTGCTACACTAATAAGCACTTAATTATAGAGTATTACAGCACTTATCTGCACCTGATAGCTCTCAATTACAACACTTTTCTGCAGATTGCCCATTGCAAAGATACGAAACTATTATTGAAATGAAAAGGAATATTTTATGGATCATTACTATTCAGCCCTTTCATAATTTATAGTAATATTTTTAATAGAAAACGGCTATTTTAGTTCTTTTCTGTTAAATTTTATACTACTAATTTTTGTCTTTGGATTTGGAATGGCATTACTTCAATATGGTAATGCAACCTGAAATAATTATCAGAATAAGATGATCGGAATAGATGAACTGAAAATAAGTTTTTCGGACAATCGTTCGAAAAAACTTCCTGTTAGAACATGCTCAATTTCTGTAGGCATTCAGGTAACTGGATCT
>DMYZ01000055.1:18181-24154 GCA_003483565.1 Prevotella sp. | reverse complement strand
GTGAAAAGGGAGAAGCTTATGGCTTACGTGCCATGTTTATGTTCTATCTTCTTCAAGCTCATGGAGGGATGACTGCCGATGGTCAACTACTGGGTATTCCTATTGTCACAGTTCCAGAAGATGGATCAACAAACTTCAATATACCACGAAACACATTTGCAGAATGTATGAAAGCCATTTATGATGACTGTGACAAAGCATTAGCTTTGTTGCCTACACAGTATGCAGATCACACCTCTGATGCCGATATTCCTGCTAAATATAAAACAATAGGGGCTACAATAAGCGAGTATAACCGTGTTTATGGTGCTAAATTTAATGGACGTATGGATGGTGCTATCGTCGAGGCTTTCCGCAGTAAAGCTTCCTTGTTGGCGGCTAGTCCTGCTTATGCAAGTGGTTCTGGTATAAACTATGAGAAGGCTGCCGATGATGCAGCTGTCGTCCTTGACCGTATTGGTGGTATAGCTGGTATTGATCCGACAGGGTGGACTTGGTATACGAACACACAAGAAATTGATGGCCTTGCCAATGGTGCAAATCCTAAGGAAGTGATGTGGCGTGGAGAAAAAAGCCAGAACAACGATTGGGAAAATGACAATTTCCCACCATCACTCTATGGAAATGGACATATTAATCCTACCCAGAATTTTGTTGATGCGTTTCCTATGGCTAACGGCTACCCTATCAACGACAGCCGTAGTGATTATAATGCCAACAGCCCATATACAAACCGTGACCCCCGCCTTGCTGCTTATGTAGTGTATGACGGTACTGCTGTTGGTGTGAATGACACGAAAATCAATACGGAATCTACGAGTAATACAAAGGATGGGATTAATAAAGTGGCAGGCACTTCTACCCGTACAGGATACTATTTACGTAAACTACTTCGTCAGGACATTAATCTTGATCCGGCCAATACCAGTAAACAGTACCATTACACACCTCGTATTCGCTTTACAGAGATTTTTCTTAACTATGCCGAAGCAGCTAATGAGGTATGGGGGCCTACAGGAAAAGGGTCGCACAACTATTCTGCTTTTGATATCATCAAGGCTATTCGCGAACGTGCGGGTATCTGTAAAAATACAGAGGATCCATATCTTGACGAATGTGCTCAAGACAAAGATAAAATGCGTGAACTTATTCGTAATGAACGCCGAATAGAACTTAGCTTTGAAGGCTTTCGTTTTTGGGACTTGCGCCGCTGGAAAGCACCTTTAGACGAAACAGCCAAAGGCATTGATATAGCTACAGATGCACAAGGTAATGTCACTTATAAGGATATAGACGTAGATACACGCAACTACAAAGATTACATGATCTATGGTCCCGTGCCTTACTCTGAAATACTTAAATTTAATGAACTCAAACAAAACCAAGGATGGTAATCAACATGAAATGCTTTAATTTGAAATCTATTTTTGTTGTCGTTGCAGGAGCTTTGCTCCTCACGACAGCTGTTTCCTGTGAAAATGGTAATCAGGAGTTTGATGACTACAGCTATCAAACAGTATACTTTTCTCACCAGACACCTGTCAGGACAATTACTTTGGGCACTGACGTGTATTCTACCGAACTCGATAATCAGCATAAGTTCCAAATATATGCCACAGTAGGTGGTGTATGGAAAAATCGCAGTGATCGACATCTAAATATCACGGTAGACCCATCTCTTCTTAAAGGTATGACTTTCGACGATGGCACCCCTATAGAGACTTTACCTGATAAATACTACTCTATGTCATCTAACCAAATTACCATTCCTGCCGGGCAGATCATGGGTTGTGTTGATGTACAGCTTACAGATGAGTTTTTTGCGGATCCAAAATCTATAAATGTTAACTATGTACTTCCTGTACGCATAGTAAGTGCTGACGATTCCATTCTTGAAGGAAAGAATTATGTACTCTATGCTTTGAAATATAAAAACAAATGGGATGGTACATGGATCAGTCATGGGACAGATGAAATAGATGACAACGGTACAAAATCAACTGTTAAACGCGAAGCAGAATATCTAGAGAAAAATGAACTTCGCCAGCTTTATACGACAGCTCTAAAACAAGTACGCTATCCTATCACCGTCTCTGTCAATGCGAATAACACCCAAAAGGCACTCACCTGTGATCTCATTCTTAATTTCGATGATCAGGATCATTGCACTATTACAACCAGTACAACCAACTGTACAGCTTCTGGTTCTGGAAAATGGACTTTCGAAGGTGCCAAAAAGGCTTGGGGGGATAAAGATAGAGACCAACTTGATTTAAGCTATATTATTAAATTCACATACACTGATAATGGAGTCACCAAATACTACCAGCTTACCTCTACAGACCAGCTGATCATGCAAAGCCGAAACAGTGCTCGTGAAGACTTTACCTATAAAAAGTAATAACCATGAACAAAATAAAAATCATATTACCAACCATTGCAATTTTTTTGATAACTGCATGTGCCAACACTGATGTTCCTGGGTTCTCTACAACTGAACCTGAAAATATGGCAGAACAGGATACAATTAATGCATATGGGACCTTGAAGAGTTATGTTGACCGCAGTAAGTATCCAAACTTTAAAATGGGAGGGGCAACCAGTGCTTCTGATTTTAATACAAAGGATATTGTATATGCACTTGACAAAAGCAACTATGATGAAATAGTAACGGATAATGCCTTTAAATATGCTTCTGTTGTACAAGACAATGGTACTATGGATTTTTCTACTATAGAGGATTTCATTAAAAATGCTACAGAAGCCGGACTCAGCATCTATGGGCACACCCTTTGCTGGCACAAGCAGCAAAACATAAAATACCTTAATAGTCTCATTACTGACCCTAATGCTATTAACTATGTGCTTCACATCAATATTCCTACTGCAAAAAAAGATCTGTGGGATTGGGAATGTTATTTCAACCTTAATAAAGCACTTTCTGTTGACAAAGAATACACTCTAAAACTACGCATCAAAGCTAGTAAAGAGTATCAAGTTACGGTATGGCCAAATGTTGTTAATGGTAACACACAGTATTGGCCTACCCCTCAGGTAAATGCTACTACAGAATGGAAAACCATAAGCAGTACTTTTAAGGCGACGTTACCAATTAATCAAATTCGTTTTGAATTAGGCACTTTTAGCGGAGAAATATGGATTGACGATATTTCACTTACCGATGCTGATGGCAACAATTATTTTGATAACAACACATTCAGTAATAATATTGATGGAGTAACCAAACCTGGTCAAGACTATACTCTTGATCGTGTGCCAGATCCGGACCAAAACAGCAGTGGTGGGAAAATGACAGACCAGTTCAAACGTGATACTCTCACGGTAGCTCTAGGTTCTTGGATCAAAGGTATGATGCAAGTCACCCATGGTAAAGTTAAATCATGGGATGTTGTCAATGAGCCAATGAGCGACTCTAATCCTGATGAATTAAAAACTGCAAACCGTGATGGTGATCCTAAGACAAATTTTTTCTGGCAAGATTATTTGGGTAAAGACTATGCTCGGACTGCTATAAAGTTTGCCCGCCAATATGGTGGAGACAGCCTGAAACTTTTTATCAATGACTATAATCTTGAAGCAGCTTACAATAATAATGCGAAATGTAATGGACTTATTAATATGATCAAGTATTGGGAAAGTGACGGTGTCACTAAAATTGACGGCATTGGCACACAGATGCATGTATCTTACTCTTTAAATCCAGCAACACAAAAACTAAATGAGGAAGCTTATGTCAATCATCTCAAGCTTCTCGCAGCTACAGGCAAACTTATCCGTATTTCAGAATTAGATATGGGTCTGCAAGATGCCAATGGCAATAAAATACTCACAGAAAATGTTACCCCTGAAGAAGAAAAAGCTATGGCTGAATACTATAAGTTTATTGTTGAAAAATATCTGGAAATTATCCCTGTCAAACAACAGTATGGCATCACTAACTGGAGCGTTACAGATAGCCCGAAAAGCAGTAAATGGCTTCCCGGTGAACCTACAGGACTTTGGGATGAAAACTACCAACGCAAACCGGCCTATGCTGGGTTCTGCGACGGACTTCAAGGAAAATAAAAATATTAGTTAGGTTTGTATAGTTTTAGTTAATTATGTTTTTTTAGTTAGGAAAAGCATTTTATGAATTTTAGTTCAACTTATAAGACTTCGTCGTGAGATGCGGTCTTACCTTTTATCTTTTAAAACATATCAATAAAATAAAATATATGAAAAAGATCATCGTATTCGCTATGTTAATGGCCTTGGGTATTCCTTTATATCCGCAAACAGCCACATTTAAGTATTTCCAGTATCAAGGTAACGATACTAGGTTCGACAAACCTATTGATCTCCACCGGCAATACTACAATCCCATATTGGCAGGGTTTTATCCTGATCCATCACTATGTCGTAAGGGGGATACCTATTATCTTGTCAATTCCTCTTTTTCTTTCTTCCCGGGTGTGCCAGTCTCTGTCAGCAAAGATCTTATTCACTGGCAGCATCTGAGCTATGCCCTTAACAGCAAAGAACAATTGCCCCTTACTCATCAACGCGTTTCCGGAGGTATCTTTGCTCCAGCCATTACTTATAACGAGAAAAATAAAACTTTCTATCTCATTACCACTAATGTTGGCAAGGGTAACTTCTTTATCAAATCCAAAGACCCTTCCAAAGGATGGAGCAATCCTGTTTATTTGCCAAAGATAAATGGCATAGATCCATCATTTCTCTTTGATAAAGATGGAAAAGCCTATATCGTCCATAATGCACCTGTCTATGGCAAGCAGGATTATGAAGGTCAACGTGCCATTCGTATTCTGCGCTTTGATGTCAAAGGCGACAGCATTATCGGAGAGCCAAAAGAAATTATACGTGGTGGTAGTCATGTACAAAAAAATCCTATATGGATTGAAGGACCTCACCTCTATCACATCGGGAATTACTATTATCTGATGTGCGCAGAAGGTGGCACTTGCGACTGGCATAGTGAAGTGATTTTCCGTGCAAAAAATCCGATGGGTCCTTGGGAAGAAAATCCTCAGAATCCAATTCTGACACAGCGCACAGGCTTGAATCCTGACCGTCCGGATATCGTTACGAGCACTGGTCACGCAGACCTTGTACAAAGCAAACAAGGAGACTGGTGGGCTGTATTTCTCGGTTGCAGGCCGTATCAGGATGATTTCTACAATACAGGCCGTGACACCTATCTATTACCCGTAACCTGGAAAAACGGATGGCCTACAATTTTAGAGAAAGGGAAAGCTGTTCCTACAGTCCTCAATATGACTTCATGGCAGCAGAAACTTTCTGCTCAAGGTCAAGATCAAGCCCCAATGACTGGAAACTTCTCTTACCATGATGATTTTAAAGAAGAACAGCTTAACAGCAGATGGATATTTCTCCGAAACCCAGAAAATTTTTGGAAACTAACTTCTAATGGTCTGGAAATTTCTCCATTGAACACCAACATTCATGGAAACGAAGCTCCTTCTGCCATTTTCGTTCGTCAGCAGCACAATAACTTCACTGCAGAAACAGAAATAAACTTTACTCCGGAGAACAATCAGAATTTTGCAGGATTCACACTCTTACAAAATGAAGAATACAATTTCATATTCGGCAAAACCTTAAGAGAAGGAAAACCAATAGTAACTCTCCAAAGAGACGAGAAAATAAACGTTACAATAGCATCTGCCCCTTTGCAAAACAACACTGACGACCTGCACTTGAAAATAAAAGGCGATGGACGCTATTACGATTTCTATTATGCTGAAGGTAATGGAAAATGGCAAATTCTGGCAAAAGGTGTTGACGCTGTTAATCTAAGCACTCACCAGAGTGGTGGATTCATAGGCGACTGCATCGGACTATACAGCACAACACGCTTATAACTTGGATTTTTATTTCAAAACGTATAACAATAATAAGACCTTTTTCTTCTTTTACTATGAAAAAAAA
>DMYZ01000055.1:0-18039 GCA_003483565.1 Prevotella sp. | reverse complement strand
CCCAGAATCTCAATATTAAAAGCAATCCCAACCTTGGAAATACCTCGCAAATCTTCTATACTGTCGAGTTTCGTAGTCATACGGATACTACTGCCTACCAATACAGGTTTACCAAAACGCATTTTGTCCATGCCATAGTTTACCATCATTTTCAGATTATTCACCTGAATAATCTGTCCCCAAAAGTATGGAAGCAAAGAAAGAGTAAGATAACCATGAGCAATAGTACTCTTATAAGGGCTCTCTTCTTTTGCACGTTCTGGATCTATATGAATCCACTGATGGTCTAAAGTAGCATCAGCAAAAGCATTAATACGGTTCTGGTCTACCTGCAACCAGTCTGAGGTACCAAGTTCTTTTCCTACGTAAGTTGCAAACTCATTATAACTGTTAATAATCAATTTTGCCATATTATCCTCCTTGATTACTCAGCAGCAGTTTCTTCTGTATCAGTAGCCTTTTTACGGCGGATAGTACGCTTACGCTTTGGTTTCTCTTCTACATCTGCAGAAGCGAGCTTTACGCCTGCCAATTCCGGATCAACAAGAATACGACCACAATATTCACATACAATAATTTTCTTATGCATCTTGATATCCAACTGGCGCTGAGGCGGAATTTTGTTAAAGCATCCACCACAAGCATCACGCTGTACATAAACAATGCCGAGACCATTGCGGGCACCTTTACGTATACGCATGAAACTGGTAAGTAATCTTGGCTCTATCTTCTTCTCAAGGTCAGCAGCCTTATCTTTCAAATGCTCTTCCTCGGCACGAGTCTCCTGCATAATATCATCGAGTTCTGCACGTTTGCTTTCCAGATCAGCAGTACGATCCTCTATTTGTTTCAACGTTGCATCAAGTTCACCATTCTTGGCATCAACTCTTTCCTGAGCCTCTTTGATCTTCTTGTTACAAAGTTCAATTTCCAGAACCTGAAATTCAATTTCTTTCGTCAAAGTATCATATTCACGATTATTAGCTACAGTGTCCAACTGTTGCTTATAACGCTCAACGCTCGTCTCTGCCTCTTTGATATCACCCTGTTTCTGGGCAACAGCATGCTTGAAATCTTCAATCTCATCCTGTATTTTATTCTGATGAGTATGCAGGCCTTCTATCTCGTCCTCAAGGTCATGTACTTCCAAAGGAAGTTCACCTCTCAAAGCACGCTTATCGTCAATTGAACTCAGTGTTGTCTGCAGTTGATAAAGAGTTTTCAGTTTCTCTTCAACAGTCAAATCTGTCGGATCTTTTTTTGCCATAATAAATTGTTATTATTGTATTTTTTTCCCTTAATTATAAATAGATGATAGGATTAGTGTTAATCTCCGAAAGACAACATTTCACCCCAGGGCACTTTGCCTCGATAATATCACGAAAGATTTCCTTGGTAAACTGCTCACTCTGATAATGACCGATAACGCAGATCTGAATCTGCTGGTCATAGCCAAAAAATTCATGATAATGCATTTCACCTGTAATAAAAGCATCGGCACCTGCAGCAACGGCATCTTCCAGCAAGAAACTGCCTGCACCTCCACAAAGTGCTACTTTTCTGATTTCACGGCGAAGAAGTTGATTACACTCTACGCACTCGACATCAAATTGCTTGCGGAGCATTAATACAAGATCATCCGCTGCCAGAGCTTCTGCAAATGTCCCGATCACCCCTTCACCACCTTCGCGGTGTTTCGGAAGTTCTGTATCCTTTTCTTCCAATTGCTTCAACTTGCCCAAAAAGTGTAAATCTTCAAGCCCCAGTTTTTCTGCAATTTTAAAGTTAACGCCACCATAAGCCGCATCCATATTTGTATGCATACTGACGATAGCAATATCATTTTTGACAGCCTTTCGCACTGTACGCTGTACATAGTCCTCATCTGATATGCAATGAAGCTTATGAAAGATAAGAGGATGATGACTCACGATAAGATTGCATCCTTTAGCCATAGCCTCATCAACAACAGACTCCGTTACATCAAGACACAATAAAGCCCCTGACACATCCGCCTCTGTTAATCCACATTGCAAGCCCGCATTATCATAGCTTTCCTGCAAGGGCAGAGGCGCAAACTGTTCAAGGGCATCTATCACCTTTAATACTTTCACGCTAAAATATTTTTATTTTAGACTACAAAGGTAATCATTTTCTGCAAATTACAAAAGAAATATTGTGTTTTTTAACAAATAAGGAAATGATCTTTTTACTTATCATGATAATATCCATTGATACCAGTCTATATTACATCTGTCCTTTCTCATTTCAAACAAAAGAAACAGGATTACTTTCATGATCTGATAATGAGCGATTCGATTCGAATCGCTTACTATAAAGGCATGAAATACAATGCATTTAACCATGTTTTGGGGAGCGATTCGATTCGAATCGCTCATAGAATAACCATAAAATAACCGGGATATCATAATTAAACAGATACAACACTCAAATCAACAGGAAAATCAGAAGCAACAACAGTCTCTAATACGGTTAAAAGGAAAATAATGAACGGTAAAACCAAAGATATCCAAAATGTTTGTATCTTTGTAGGCATGAATATAAATATTAGCAAAATAAAAGAATATATATTACCCGCAGAATGGTATCCTCAGGATGCCATACAACTGACATGGCCCCATGAAGGAACGGACTGGGCCCCTTATCTCACTGAGATTACAGAGACTTATCTGCAACTTGCCGATGCTATTACCCGATATGATCCACTCTTGGTTGTAGCGACTCCCGAACCAGACCGAATTATGATTCTGCTTGAAAACAGACTTTCCTCTGAACAGATGAAGAAAGTGATTCTATTCACTACAGACAGTAACGATACCTGGGCACGCGACCATGGCGCTGTCTCGGGCATCAATCCTCTCACAGGAAAAGTCTATCTCCTGGACTTTCATTTCAACGGATGGGGTGAAAAATTCCCATGGAAAAAAGACAACTGCATTACCCGTAATCTCTTTCTTGGAGCACAGATGAGATTTGGAGATGAAAAGGTGTCACGCACAGAAATATGGCATAATGGTCATATCCCTACAGCCGCAGCCATTGAGCTCTCAACAAACATTATTGATGAAAACGATTTTGTCCTTGAAGGAGGAAGCATTGAAAGCGATGGCGAAGGGACCATATTCACCACAAGCCATTGCCTGACGGCACCTCACCGCAATCAGCCCCTTACACAAAGGCAAATAGAAATCCAATTAAAAAAACGACTCGGCGCTGACCGCATCATCTGGCTCGACTATGGAATTCTACCGGGCGATGATACTGACGGACATATCGACACGACTGTCCGTATCTGCCCAGACCACAAAATTCTCTATGTAGAACTTACAGACAAGAAGGATGCTCTCTATAATGACTTCAGGAAACTAAAGGATCAACTGCAGGATTTTGCAGCCCGCAACACATCCTTACAAAGTGAATCACATTATGAATTAATAGCACTGCCTTTCCCTGATGCCATCTATGACGGTAAAGAACGTCTGCCCGCCACTTATGCCAACTTCCTCATTCTCAATGACGCTGTTATCGTTCCTACATATTATCAGGCAACTAAGGACAAAGAGGCAATGGACATTATTCAGAGTGTATTCCCGACAAGGAAAATCATTGGCATTGATGCCAGAACTATCATTCGCCAGCATGGCAGCATTCATTGTCTCACTATGCAATACCCAATAGGAACATTTCGAAAAAAACGATAAACAAAAATAAATATGAGAGAAATAAAAGTAGGAATACTCCAACAACATAATGTTGCCGACCAACAGGATAATATTCGCAGACTCGCTGAAGGCATTACTGACCTTGCCAAAAGAGGCGCCCAGCTGGTTATCCTGCAGGAACTGCACAATAATCTTTACTTCTGTCAAACTGAGGATGTAAAAAACTTCGATCTTGCGGAAACCATCCCCGGTCCTTCTACAGGGTTCTACGGAGAGCTAGCTAGAACCTTAGGCATTGTCATCATAACTTCACTCTTCGAGAAGCGTGCACCGGGACTTTACCATAACACGGCTGTTGTCATTGACAAAGACGGAAACATAGCAGGGAAATACCGTAAGATGCATATTCCCGACGATCCCGCCTACTACGAAAAATTCTACTTCACTCCTGGTGACATGGGATTTCATCCTGTCCAAACCAGCATCGGCAAACTAGGTGTGCTCGTTTGCTGGGACCAGTGGTATCCAGAAGCAGCCCGGCTAATGGCACTTCAGGGTGCAGAGATTTTAATCTATCCTACAGCGATCGGCTATGCCCTTTATGATGACAAAGAGGAACAGCAACGTCAGCGTGAAGCCTGGACTACAGTAATGAGAGGGCATGCAGTAGCTAACGGACTCCCCGTCATTGCAGTAAACAGAGTCGGAATGGAATCAGATCCTTCCGGACAGACTAAAGGGATACAATTCTGGGGCAGTAGTTTTATTGCAGGGCCACAAGGAGAAATTCATTATCAGGCAAGTGATAGTGAAGAAGAAAGTATTGTAGTTGACATAGACTTAGATCATGGTGAAGAAGTAAGAAGATGGTGGCCTTTCCTCAGAGATCGCCGTATTGATGCCTATAAAGACATTACACGACGATTTATTGATTAAAATACAAATAAAAATCTAATAAGAATACATTTGATTATCTTATAAAAATCTCTATCATTATTCTTCGATTTTTTCTATTTCTTCAATATCATCCTTCCTCTTTCCAAAATTAGGATCAATATGAACTAATTTCGCTACAATAAAAGTAATAATACAAAAGAACATGACTAAAATAAAATAGTGACGATAGCCGATATATTCCTGTAAAACTCCACTCACAAACCCAGGAAGCATCAGACTTGCTGTCATAAAGAATGTACAGATGGCATAATGACTAGTCTTGTACTCACCCTGTGCAAAATAAATAAGGTAAAGCATATAAGCTGTGAATCCAAAACCATAGCCAAACTGCTCAAAGAAAAGGCAAGCACTAACCACTCCCAAACCTGCACTGAGTGTATGATAGCTTAAATAAACATAAACGATATCAGGAATAGTAATAGCACAAACCATTGGCCACATCCATCGTTTGAGACCATCATGGGACACACACATTCCTCCAAGAATACCTCCGATAAGAAGTCCTACGACTCCAACAGTTCCTGAAGCCAGTCCATATTCCTGTGGCGACAATCCTAACCCTCCATTATGGGCAGAATCAATGAGAAATAAAGGCGTAATCTTTGTAAGAAACCCTTCAGGCATACGATAAAAAAGCATAAAAATAATAGCTGTCAGAATATATGGCTTCCTGAAGAAGGTGACTACCGTCTTGGCAAACTCGGTCCATACATCGCCGGAAGAAACACCTTCACGAGGATGATCAGCCCTTGGATGTGGCAAAATAAAACGATGCCAAAGCCAAAGAGCGATAAAAAGCCCTGTGACACCATAAAAAGTGAGACTCCAGGAATAACGAATACTGTTGCGAAACACTACCTGTAAATTACCTGCTATCATGACAAGCACTCCCTGGCCAAAAATCATTGCAAAACGATAAAAAGTACTGCGAATGCCAACAAAAAGGGACTGATCATGAGAATCGAGCCCCAGCATATAGAAGCCATCAGCAGCTATATCATGAGTGGCACTCGAAAAAGCCATCAGGAAAAAGAAAAACAGTGTTGCCTGTAACCACCAATGAGTAGGTATGGTAAAGGCAACCCCTGCAAGTGAAGCCCCCAAGAGCAACTGCATACTTACGATCCACCACCGCTTCGTCTTAATGATATCCACAAACGGACTCCATAACGGTTTTATAAGCCAAGGCAAATTGAGCCACGATGTATAAAAAGTGATCCAGGCATTACTAAGCCCCATTTGCTTATACATAACCAGAGACACTACTGTAACGATAACGTTTGGTATACCTTCTGTAAAATATAAGGTCGGAATCCACGACCAGGGATTTCTATGTTTCATTACTTATAGATTCGTTTAACACCTGCACCCTGATAGTAATGCAGCAAGATTTGATCATAACTATACCCCTTTTCACCCATGACAGCAGCTCCTATCTGACAAAGTCCGACACCATGTCCCCAACCTGCGCCCAAGAGTTCAAAACGCTGTGGTACGCCCTGCTTGTTTTTATCAAAAACATCAATCACAAAGGCAGAGCTATAAAGATGGCTTTCACTGAGAGCCCGACGTATTTCCAATTCTTTGCCGATAGTAAAAGTACGTTGGGTACCGATAATCTTTAAAAGAGAAATACGACCGCTTTTACCTCTTTCTATAGGAACAAGCTCCTTAATATCGCCTAGATCAAGATTCATCTTCTCAGCAAGAAGTTTCTTGATTTCTTCCTGTGTAAGCGAAACCTTCCAGCGATAAAAGTCAGCTGTTTCCTGATCATAATCATTGAGCACCTGGCTGAGTATCTTTTTATCATGAGTATTGCAGAACGAAACAGGAGCAGAACGAATCCATTTCTCAGCATTGGATTCAATAGTAAGATCCGGAAAAGACTGAGAATCAGAATCCACAGCATCCTTACTGTCCCGAACCGCAGAAAGGTAAGGCTTTCTGATATTCTCCCAACAGTATTTATATTCCTCACTAATTCCACCACAACATTTACTGAAACGGGCATCACAGATTTCATTGCCATCCATAAGGATCTGTCCCATAGTGGCCTTGACAGCCTGGGACGCCTGTGGTGATGTTTCCTTTGTAATGCCCTGATAGCGCTGGCAATGGTCATCCGCACATACATCAAAAAGAGTATGATCATCTCTGCCGTACCAGCGTACTAAGGTATCATCGGTCTTAGTAAAAGCAAAAAAATCATTGTCGGCATTAGTGTGGGCAAGTCGGCGCCCTATCTGTGCAAGCAGCCAACTGCGCGAAATAACAGCATGTGCTTTAAGGAACTCCAAACTAGAGGTCGCGCGCATCTCGCTGCTGATAACGCTCTCTAAATATTTTTCAACAGGGAGTTCATTGATGGCACAGATTTTATCTGAATCAACAATAAAGCAAAGCGTACCAAGGAAAGTCTGCGTTTCCTTACGCTCCCAGTGGAAATTGACCCCAATGGTAACATCATCAAGAGAAAAATTAGCGTCTTCACTCTGCGGATGAAAAGAAAGTTGGGTATAAAGGTTGCCATTCCAAAGTATAGCACCTTCCGAAAACTCGACAGTCTGTTCACCGTTCACTTCTGTGCCCTTGGCCATGTATGGACGGTTCAATATAAAATGGATCTTTGAGGCCGAAACGATGCCAACAGTAACATTCGGCTGATGCTTCATATTTAGTTCCTCTTCGTCTTCAGCTTTCAATTTATCACAGATCATATTCATTTTCTCTCTGGAGATACCACATTCCCGTAATATTGAAATAGCTTTTTCTGCTGTAAGCTTTTTAAAATCTTTCTCTCGAGGAGTTATGATAAGTCCCATCATATCAATAGCTCCAGGACTAACCATCACCTGTTCTTCACCATGGCTGAAATAACAATCAGGCCGATGCTTCTCGCGGGGGATGACGACACTGACAAATTTATTTTCAATACGCCATGATACGATGTTCATCATCGGCTCAGTTTCATCTTTATGAAGAGGAAGCATATGATAAAGATATTCAAAAAGACGGCGGTCGCTTTCCGCTATAATACTGACAATAGCAAATACCGGAACGATAAAATTATCTATTCTTGCCAAATATTCCTCATCATTTACAGAATAAAGCTTAGTCATTGAACGGCTTAATCGTGCCCACTCTTGCAGCAAAGGAATACCTTCCATTGTACCAGCTTGAAAATGGAGATGATCAGGAGCACTGGCTCCACACTTTGGTCCATTATAGAATATCATCAAATGAGAATTTTCATGTAAGAGCCGATGCATCTCACTATAATGATGAAAGATAGCCTGTGGCTGATGACGACGAGCAGGAATAGTAAAATGGGTATTCAGAATGGGGAAAGGATTTACCAACAACTGAAAGTCCTTGTCTAATTTCTTTGCCATCTGGATATTCGGACGGTTCTTGTCACAAAGAAAACATGGACGCTTTTCAATGGTCTTATGATCGGTCTTCGCTCCTGTAGATACTATGCGGGCAGGATTAAACTGCAAGCGGATAATTGATGGCAACAGTTCTCTGGTTTGGACATTTTTCAAGTCACCATAACGTCTGCGAACTTCTTCCCAAATATCAAGCTGGCGATTGAAAAAACGTATAAAACTATCATCGGGAGTAATGTCTTCCTGGCCACTGTTAACAGCCTTACGGGCTAAGATCTCCATTGTACGGAGACTATCCTTATACTGATTGTTGGCATTCACTTTATCTACACTTAAAGCAGCGTCACTATTGCCATTCCATCTACGGCAAAGATAAAGTTCCTCGTAAATTCGCCCTATACGATAACGGCGACTGAAAGCAAGACCTAGAGCATAATCCTCACCATAACTGGTATTAGGGAAACAGATCTGGCGGATCAATGGAGTAAAAAAGGCACGCGGCGCTCCCAAACCATTAATGCGCAAAGCATTATTACATCCATTTTCTTCAGTCCACTCCTTATGATCTATTAGTCCTGGTGGCAGTGTGTTCAATTCAAAATCACACATGCGATAGCTTCCGATAATCATCGCTGATTCCTGCCTATAAAAGGCATCCACTATTTTCTGAAGAGTCTTTGGTGAAGAATACAAATCATCGCTGTCCAGCTGAACGGCAAATTTACCACAACGGTCATCATGAACAGCTACATTCCAGCATCCACCAATGCCCAGGTCTGTTCTCTCTGGTTCTATGACTATAAGTTTAAGATTTTCCTGTTTTAACTTATTGAGAACAATGCCAGTATCATCAGTCGAATGATTATTCACTACAATGACATTATATTTAAAAGTAGTTTTCTGCCCTAGTGCCGACTTGACTGCATCTGCAATCGTCTTCTCACGGTTTAAGACAGGAATGACGACACTTGCTTCATACTCGAAATTCTGTTCCTCAAAGTCCGGTTTGTCATAAAAGCTGGTATCAACAAGGGCATCCATCTTCCTAAGATGATCAGTACAGACCTTTTCCATTTCTATCTGGACTACGCGATTACGAGGATTAACATAATCAAATTGTTTTTCTCCGCTCTTGCGCAGATCGAGCCCCTCCTCTGTATAAAGGAACTCATCAATATGAAATATCGCACCCAGCCTGCTTATAAAAAGACGCAAATCATAAAAAGCAGCAAAACTATATTCTTCTTTTTCTTCTTCCAGACTAGCCACATAATCATGAATTGCCTGCGCCTCTATCAACACAAGGCTTCCAAAGTCGAAATCATCACGCACACTGCCTATCTGATAGCTGATAGCCGGATGCTTCACCTTTATTCCGTTTTCCATGGCATAATGATCGCTGTATACCATTAGTGCCTGTGTATCATGAGCCACACGGAGAAAGCGTTCCAAAGAAAACTGTCCCATAAGGATCTTTGTCGGACGAATACATAAAAGTACATAATCAGCATCAGCTTTCCTATCTATATCCTTGATAGTTGCTGTAGAGCAGATCTTATCTTTCATTAAGTATACATGTTGAACGGTCTTATCATCATTGAGGAAGGCTGTCACTTCATGCATAACCTCATCACCTAAATCCGGCAAAAAGACATCTATCTTTTCTCTCATTTAAAGTTTCATTATTAAAATATGTGGCAAAGATAGCACTTTTTCAACAAAAAGGCTTATCTTTGCAATATGAATTTAGAAAAGAAATCACTTCTTGGTCTTACACTTGACGAACTCAGAGAAGTTGCCAAAAACTTGGGTATGCCAGCCTTCACAGGCGGGCAGATAGCGAAATGGCTCTATGAGCAGCATGTCAAGTCTATTGACGAGATGACAAATATATCAAAAAACAATCGCGACAAACTGCAAGAACGTTACAGAATTGGCTGTGCTGCAGCCATAGACTCTCAACGTTCTAACGATGGCACGATCAAGTATCTCTTCCCTACTGTCGATAACAAATTCATCGAAACTGTTTACATTCCCGAAGAAAACAATCGGGCTACACTATGTGTATCTTCACAGGTGGGCTGCAAAATGAATTGTACATTCTGCCAGACAGGCAAACAAGGATTTGATGGCAGTCTCTCTGCTGCTGATATCCTTAACCAAGTGTATTCCTTACCAGAAGTTAACGAACTCACTAATATCGTGTTCATGGGGCAAGGTGAGCCCATGGATAATCTTGACAATGTACTTCGTGCTATAGATATTCTCACAGCGTCGTATGGATGGGCTTGGAGCCCAAAACGTATCACAGTTAGTTCTGTAGGTATCCGTGGCAAGCTGGAGCGTTTCCTCAATGAGAGCCAATGCCAAGTAGCGATCAGCCTGCATTCTGCTATCCCCGAGCAACGTGCTCAGTTGATGCCTGCACAAAAAGGCATGGGCATAGAAGAAATTGTTGCCCTGCTTCGCAACTATGATTTTTCACACCAGCGTCGACTTTCTTTCGAATATATCGTTTTTGGAGATTTCAACGACAGCCTGACCCATGCACGGGCCATCGTCAAACTGCTTGAGGGACTTGATTGCCGCATCAACCTTATCCACTTCCACCCTATTCCTAACATCCGACTAAAAGCAGCTGACTATAAGAAAATGGAATCATTCCGTGATTACCTGACCAGTCATGGCATCTTTACAACCATCCGTGCAAGCAGAGGGCAAGATATTTTTGCAGCTTGCGGATTGCTTAGCACAAGCAAGAAAATTGAAATGATCAGACACGAACAAAAAGAAATTTAATCTAACAGTTTAAACTGTACTACATACGATCTTCTATGGAAAATAATAATAAAATTCGTGTGGCTATTACCCACGGCGATACTAATGGTATCGGATATGAACTTATTTTAAAAACTTTTGCAGAACAAGCTATGCTTGATTTATGCACACCTATTATCTACGGTTCTCCTAAAGTGGCTGCCTACTATGCAAAAATGCTTCATCTGCAAGTCCCTTTTTCTATTATCCAAAAGGCCAATGATGCCCAAGAAGGAAGAATAAATCTTCTTGCTGCCATCGAAGACGAAATTCCCATAGAAACAGGCCAATCAACAGAAGAAGCAGGCAAAGCAGCGATTACAGCTATAGACCGGGCCATCACTGATTATAAGGATGGGCTTTTCGACGTTCTCGTCACAGCCCCTATCAATAATTCAAACATCAAGCCGGAAGGTTATCTGTTTCCAGGCCACACACACTATATCGAGACCTGCATTAATGACGGCCAGGCTTTTGACGTTCTCGTCAATGAACATATGCGTATGGCCTTTGTAACTCCATCCATAGCATTAAAGGATGTAGCAAAGTCCATTACTAAAGAAAATATGGAAAGTAAAATCGAGGCCTTCTACAATGTGCTCCGCCGTGACTTCCGTATCTCCAATCCACGTATTGCAGTTCTCTCTCTTAATCCTCTTACTCATGAAGACGAAATATTCGGCAAGGAAGAAGAAGAGATAATCACTCCTGCGATCAATAAAATGGCAGACAAAAGTATTCAGGCATTCGGACCTTACCCTGCTTCAGAATTCTTTGGCGAAAATTACTATGAAGCTTTCGACGGCATTTTAGCCATGTACCACGATCAAGGCATATCTCCTTTTAAAGCTATCGGTAAGGAATATGGGGTAGTTTATACATCAGGACTTCCTTTAATAAGAACTGCCAGTGACCAGACTGTAGATTATGAGAAAGCAGGTAAAGATTTAACTGACCCAGCATCTTTCCGACATGCAATTTACCTTGCCATTGACGGCTTCCGTAATCGTATCAATTATGACGCACCTTACGAAAGTCCACTTAAAAAGCTCTATCATGAACATCATGACGAGGGCGAAAAAGCGCGTTTTGCTCTTCCTAAGAGACGTAATGATATCCCTTTTTATAAAGGACAAAATTCATCTTCTTTTCCTCCCAAAAACGATAAAAGTATGTATAATGACCAACGTAGTCATCCCGATGATAATAACTAGAAATACGATATAACTCCTGACAAAATCAATTCTACTTTCAGAATGATGTAAAGAAAAGCCCTCTCGACAAATCAATGGATACTTGATGAAAAAGAAATATCAAAATGCATTTTTTGTCTTTGGCATTATTATACTCGTCTTTATGACGAGTCAGCTAAACTTTTCAGAAGTAGCCAAAGGACTGCGACATGCTGGTATATGGTTTGTTGCAGTCGTTATCTTATGGGCTTTTCTATATCTCTTTAACACAAGTGCATGGTGGATTATTATTCGTAGCCAAGAGAAAAAAAATTCATCGGAAGATGACTGTGAAGATAAGAAGACACAACATCCAGCCTTATCCTTCTGGCATCTTTATAAACTGACAATTAGTGGTTTCGCTCTAAATGACACTACTCCAAGTGGCTTAATGGGAGGCGAACCCTATCGCATCATGTCTCTCAAACCTTATATAGGCATAGAACGGGCAACATCTTCTGTCTTGCTTTATGCTATGACTCATATTTTCAGTCATTTATGGTTTTGGCTACTATCCGTATTCCTTTATATCTCCTGCCGGACACTTACTTTACCTATGGTTATAATGCTAACATGCATAGCCATTTTCTGTTGCCTTAACATCTGGTTTTTCATGTCCGGCTATCGTAAAGGGCTGGCAATGAGAATCCTTCATGCCGTAAAGCATATTCCAGGATTACGCAGGAAAATGACAACATTCATCTGCAAGCATCATCATCAGCTCAATAAAATTGACCGGCAAATAGCCGCTTTGCATAGGCAGAACCATAAGACATTCCTTTCTGCAATATTACTCGAATTATGTTGCCGAATAGCCTCAGCTCTGGAAATCTTCTTTATATTACTAGTATTGATGCCATCCGTTAACTTTATTGATTGTATTCTTATCCTTGCTTTCACCAGCCTGTTAGCCAACCTGCTTTTTTTCCTTCCTTTACAACTGGGAGGCCGCGAGGGGGGATTCCTGCTGTCTGCTACAGCTTTATCTATGTCCGCGAGTGATGGTATATTTATAGCCCTCATTGTAAGATTGCGGGAGTTACTTTGGGTAGCTATAGGTCTCATCCTTATTAAATTAGAGAAAAAGAAATAAAATTCAAAAAAAACTGCCAAAATTGCAGATATATCAGATTTAATATGTAATTTTGTCAGCTAGATGAATACAACAGAACTCCAGAAAATAAAGCAACGATACAATATTGTTGGTAATTGTGATGATCTTAATCACGCTCTGGATGTCGCCCTACAGGTGGCACCAACAGACTTGTCTGTACTTATTGTAGGAGAAAGTGGTGTTGGTAAGGAAATTATTCCCCGCGTTATCCATGATAACTCTCCTAGAAAAAGAGAGAAATATTTCGCAATTAACTGTGGTTCTATCCCTGAAGGCACTATAGACAGTGAACTATTCGGACATGAAAAGGGAGCGTACACAGGAGCTATAGGCGAAAGCGAGGGCTATTTCGGCACAGCCAATAAAGGGACTATCTTTCTTGATGAAGTAGGTGAACTCCCCATGGCTACACAAGCCAGACTTCTTCGTGTTCTTGAAACAGGCGAATATATTCGTGTAGGAGGCCAAGAGATCCGTAAAACGGATGTACGCATTGTCGCTGCAACAAATGTTAATATGCACAAAGCTATCAGTGAGAATCGTTTCCGTGAAGATCTATACTATCGTCTCAATACTATACCAATCCAGATGCCTCCACTTCGAGAACGAGGCAATGATATTATCTTGCTCTTCCGCTTGTTTGCAATGCAAATGGCAGAAAAATATAAATTACCTAAAATAGTGCTTGCCGATGACGCAAAACAGCTTATGTTAAAATATAAGTGGCCAGGTAATGTAAGACAATTAAAAAACATCACAGAACAGATGTCTATCCTCAGTGAAAAGAGAGAGATAGACAGTCTTGAACTGCTCAAATTTATTCCTAAAGATCCAGAGAGTACCCAGCTCGCTACTATATCCCAACCAGGTGGTCAGCATTCCTATGAGAACGAAAGGGAGATTCTCTATAAAATTCTCTACGAACTACGGGGTAATGTCAGCGATTTGAGAAGAGATATGAGCAGCTTACGTAAACAACTTGAAGAAGCTCGTGGATTATCGGATGCAGTCGAATTCAGAAAGACTATGTCGCTCAACAATAGTGCAAGCCAAGAAGTAGCTCTCCGCAATCCCCCGGCAAGACCATCTGAAGTCAATTCTCTGAGCACAAGACCAATTGTTGATATACAAACTAATACTCCTCAGCCAGAAGAGGCTATCGCAGAGGAAATCAACGAGCCGGAAAGTCTGAACCTTAATGACCTCGGCCGGCAAATGGTAGTGAAGGCTCTTGAACGCAACGGGGGAAATCGCAAAAAAGCAGCATTGGAATTAGGCATTTCTGATCGAACATTATATAGAAGAATTAAACAATATGGACTGGAATCTAATAAATAGAAAGACTTATCAGGCTACTGCCGTCATCTCTATGGCACTCATTTTGCTTACAGCATGTAGCATATCCTATAAGTTTAATCGCTCGAGTATCGATTATACAAAGACCAAGACTATTCAAATAGCTGACTTCCAAAATCGCGCCAGCTACATATGGGGGCCAATGAAATCAATGTTTAATAATGCCCTTAAAGATCAATTTGCCAATCATACTCACCTTGTACAGGTAAAACGTAATGGAGATCTGAAAATTGATGGTGAGATTACACAATACTCGCAACGCAACAAATCTGTTTCGAGCCAAGGTTATTCTGCACAGACTGAACTTTCTATGACTGTTAATGTCAGATTCACCAATACCAAAGATCATTCTCAGGACTTTGAAAAGCAATTTACGGCTACTCAAACCTATGAGACCACACAAAGTCTCAATTCCGTTCAAGAAGAATTAGTAACTAATATGATCAATGATATTGTTGACCAAATCTTTAATTCATCTGTAGCAAATTGGTAATGAAGATAAATCATCTTATATATCATCCGGAAGATATGAACAAAGAGACTCTTTATGATTTGCGCAGTCTCCTTGCTCTATATCCCTATTATCAGACAGCACGTTTGCTAATGCTACAGAATCTGTATATCCTTCATGATCCTGATTTTGATAAAGAATTACGACAGGCTGCCATCTACATTACAGATCGTAAGGTCATCTTCAAGATGATAGAAGCAGCTCACTATAAACTCCATCAGGAAACAGAAGCGCAAACAAGATCAATAGTACCAGAAGAAAAAGAAAGCCGCACAGCTGCCCTTATAGATAACTTCCTGGATACAATGCCTAAGGAAGATGGAGATAAGAAAAACAGCAAACGACAACCTACCCCAGCCGATGCGGCCATTGACTACGTGTCCTATCTTCTCGAAGCTCAAGAAGAAGAAAAGTCTTCTCAGGAAATGCCAGTAGAAGAAACTTCTGATCGTACCACATCACTCATTGATAACTTTCTCGAGGTTGGGGGATTCAATTTGGAATTACAAGACGAAGAAACGGAGAAGGAAGAACCGGAAAGTCAAAAAAGCTCACTACAGGAAGAAAACAATGAAGAGGAAACAGAAAACAATGAAAGTTATTTCACTGAAACTTTAGCTAGAATCTACATAAAACAAGGCAGATACGAGAAAGCTTTGGAAATAATTAAGCGTTTATATTTGAATTATCCAAAAAAAAATGCTTACTTTGCAGATCAAATGCGTTTCTTAGAGAAATTGATAATAAATAATAAAAACAAAAAATAAAATGTACACACTATTAGTAATTCTAATTGTCCTGGTATCTATACTAATGATCGGTATTGTTCTTGTCCAGGAATCTAAGGGAGGTGGTCTTTCATCAAACTTCTCTTCAACCAACCAAATTATGGGTGTCCGCAAGACTACCGATGTAATTGAGAAACTGACTTGGGGTCTTGCTGCAGCTATGGTGGTCATCAGTCTCCTTTGTGCATATTGTGCTCCTCAGTCAACAGCAGATGAAAGTGTGCTTGAAAAAGAATCTACAACAACCAATACAGCTACTCCTGGATTTCCAGGTGCAAGTCAACAGGGAAAGACAGCTGTTCCGGCAAATACTTCAGCTCCAGCAGGTGCTAAGAGTGCAGCTCCGGCAGCAGGTGCTCAAAATAGTGCCCCTGTAGCTCCTAAGAATTTAGCTAAATAAAAAATAAAAAAGTAAGGAATTTGTTTGGAGAATATAAATAAATTCCTTACCTTTGCACTCGCTTTTGGGAAATAACAGAAAGCGATTAACATGGTGGGTATAGTTCAGTTGGTTAGAGCGTCAGATTGTGGTTCTGAATGTCGTGGGTTCGAGTCCCTCTACCCACCCAAGCGGAAATCCGATAAACAAAGGGTTTCCGCTTATTTTTTATTATAGGCGTTTCCGCTAAAAGTAGATATAAAACCTACAAGTAAAGGCATTTTGTTTAAACAATGTTTTAACAGCATTCTAATACGATTTTAATATGGCAACATTTAAACTCACAATATATAAAAACAGGGAACGCCCTGATAAAACATGGAATGTAGTTGTTCGCTTTACTCATGATAGAAAGATGCGATACATCCCTACTTCTATGTATGTATCCAAAAATGATCTGACCACTTCCTTCAAAATCAAAAATCAAAAAATACTAGACAGAGGTGAGGATATCATAAGAGTATATCGTCAGCGCATCAATGAACTCAATCTTGAACTCAACAATATGGATATCGATGATATCATGAACTATCTGAAGAAAAAGGAAGATAACACCGGCATAGATTTCGTTGAGTTCGCAAATCAATGGTGTGCCAGGCATACAGAAATCAAAGGTATCAAGAACTACAAGACTGCCATCAACTCACTGTGCAACTTTTTCGGAAGAAGAAAAATACTCTGCAATGAGATAAATGTCAAAAGCATGAAAGAGTACGAAGAGTCACTCTCAGACCGTCCCAGAGCTAAATCACTTTACACGGCCATGATTGTAAAACTGTTCAACGAAGCAAGGGACTTTTACAATGATGAGGATAATGACGTCATCAGGATCAAACAGAGCCTGAAAAAATATGTTGTGCCACAGCAGAACTCTGCTATAAACCGTGCCCTCACTATTGAAGAAATCAAAAGGATCTTTAATTTGCCGTATGACGGCCTAAAATCTAAAGGACTGACAAGTCACCATGACATTGCTTTGGATTGCTACAAGCTCTCTTTCTGCCTTATGGGAATGAATTCTGCTGACCTGTACAACTGTACTGACTATGACGGCGAATACATCACCTATTTCAGGACAAAGACCAAAGACAGGAGAAAGGATCATGCGGAGATGAAGATCAAAGTTCATCCCTGTATAGCTGCCTTACTGAAAAAATATAAGGGAGATGACCATGTGTTTAACTTTTGCGAAAGATATTCATCCTTGGAGAATCTCAACAGGGCCATCAACATGGGATTAAAGAAAGTTGGTGAGGAAGCAGGAATACCTAAACTTCAGTTCTACTCTGCCCGGCATTCTTTTGCAACAATAGCAGCAAACAATGCCAGAACACCTCTTTATATAGTAAACGACATGCTGTGCCATATCGACAACTCCATGAAGATTACAAACCTATACATCAAAAAAGATTTCACCTTAATCAACGAGGCAAATTTCAAGTTTATTGACTATGTACTGAACAAGGAGAGAGAATAACTTTATCCCTTTCAAAAAAAAACATTTATGACACCGGAAGAATTTAACAAAACAGAAAAGCTATATCATTATACGACCTTTGAAAGTGGTCTAAAAATAATAGCTTCTAAAAAACTATTATTTGGGAAATTAAAAGATATGAATGATATAAATGAATCTTATCGGGGTATTTTTTATGAAGAAGGTATATCCGAAGATGATGTAAAAAAAGAATTATCAAAATATAGACAATGCAGCCTAACAATGGACTCCCCATGTAGCGGATATTATATA
>DMYZ01000161.1 GCA_003483565.1 Prevotella sp. | reverse complement strand
GGAAGTATAGTCAATATTGAATTTGATATTCTTGGTAAATATATTGCTAAATTACAAAGTCTGAAATAAAAATATCCCGGTTTTTCTCTAAGAGAAACTGGGATAAATTTACTCTAAAGAATTATAAATCGTTTTTTACCTAATAATTGTACTTATGGAAATGCATCTAACAAGAAAAAGTAATATTTATAAGAGATAAATAAATGAGTAAAAATTGGATTAAGGGGATATATGCCCTCTCTATGCTGGCAGTGCCCATGATGGCACAAGCTAAGCAGTGGTCTCTTCAGGATTGCATTAACTACGCTTTGCAAAACAACATCACAATTCAAAAAAATCATTTGCAAAGACTAAGTGCTAATGAAGATGTCTTGGAATCTAAAGCTCAGCTTCTTCCTTCGCTGAGTGCCTCTACAAATCAAAATTTGGCCTATACCCCATGGGTGGAAAGCGGCATTGTCAGCAGTGACGGCTATTCCAGAGCATCTATCGCTAAGGTTTCTTACAACGGATCTTATGGGATAAATGGTTCTTGGACAATATGGAACGGTAACCGCAATAAGAACACAATTAAACTAAATCAACTTATTGCAGAAAAAGCTTCCATTGACTCTATGACTACAGCCCAGTCCATTCAAGAACAGATTGCCCAATTCTATATTCAAATTCTCTATTCTACCGAAGCTATCAACGTCAACAAGGAAAATCTAAAGATAAGTCAGGAGAATGAAACTCGCGGTAAAGAGATGTATGTTATAGGTAAAATGAGTAAAGCTGATGTTGCCCAACTTGAGGCGCAAACAGCTCAGGACCAATATAATGTAGTATCTGCAGAAAGTAATACAAGAAACTATAAACGACAGTTAAAGCAACTTCTTCAAATTGCTAATGATGATCCTTTCGACATTGTTATTCCAACAATGTCGGATGCACAGGCTCTTGGAACTATTCCAGCCCTAAATGGAATTTACGCCGCAGCACTTGATAATCGGCCAGAGATTAAAAGTTATCAGAATGCTATTAATCAAGGAGATTTGAACATTCAGATTGCCAAGGCTAAAAATCTTCCAACAATAAGTGCTAATGCAGGTATTTCCACCAGCACGACAACCATGAATACACTAAACTGGTCACGTCAGTTGAAAACGAACATGAATGTCGGTGCCGGTATTACGGTAAGTGTTCCTATTTTTGACAATCGTGCAAAAAAAACAGCTTATAACAAAGCAATTATCGCTCGTAACGAAAGCATCCTTGATCTGAAAAATGAACAGACAACGCTATATTCAACCATTGAGAACTACTGGCTGCAGGCAACAACAAACCAGAACCAATACAAGGCCGCTCAAATAAGTACATCAAGTGCTAAGACAAGTTATGAGCTTCTCAGTGAACAGTTCAAAGTTGGCTTGAAAAATGTTTCTGAACTCCGTACAGGAAAGAGTAATCTTCTCACTTCTGAGCAAAATGAGCTCCAAAGCAAATACCTTACCATATATAACCTTGAAATGTTAAACTTCTATCAAAATGGGACTCTAATTAAATAGAATATTCAGCTATGCCATATCCCATGTTCTCAAGGAACAAGGATATGGCCTTTCCATATTAAACGAATATATCATCCGGTGTGCGGGCAAATATTTTCGCATCATGAGCGAGAAGAAACTTCTTATCGCGAAATCCCCAAAGAACACTAATACAAGGCATATCACAATTTTTTGCCGTACTTATATCGACATCACTATCACCAATATATACGGCATCCTCTTTAGTCGTTTTTAATTGACGCAATGCTTCTATAACAGTATCCGGAGCTGGTTTTTTATGAATATTGTCACGTTCCCCTATGGCAACGCTTACAGTATCAGGAAAGAAATGATAACAAAGATCTTGCGTAGCTGCATAGAATTTATTACTTACGACCGCAATATTTTTATGTTTCATTTTCAACCTCCTCAGCAAATTCTCAATACCAGGATAAGGACATGTATGATCCAAACAGTGTTTCATATAGTACTGTCGGAACGTAGTATACGTTTCATCAAACATAGGATTTTCCAGCCCTGCAGGAATAGCACGCTCCATTAATTTTTTAACCCCATTGCCCACAAACATTTTTACTTCATCATAAGTCCGCTCCGGCATTCCACTCTGCACCAAGGCATAGTTGCAACTTAATTGCAAATCCAACAATGAATTTAGGAGTGTCCCATCCAAATCAAAAATATACGTAGAATATTCTTTCATCTTTTTACCATATTATTATTCTGCAAAAGTACATTAACAATATGGAATCAAACAAAAAATTAATTATTTTTTAACCCCTCACCATATTTTCCTTTTTTCATGATGAAGTTATCCTATTAATTTGTATCTTTGCAGCATTTAAAAAAAAACATTAAAATGAAATCAACAACTTGTAAGAAATATATCACAGGTGCAGGAGTGTGCCTTCTGATTATTATAGGTTTACTGTATTTCTATTTCTTTGCAGGAATGTCTGTTAAGAAAGAAACAACTTACATTTATATTGACAACAATGACAATATAGATTCAGTTTATGCTAAGTTAGATTCTGTCTCCGTAAATCATTGTATGCAAGGATTCAAGATTCTTGTCCGCCATAGTAATTATGCACAGCATATCCGTACAGGCAGATACGCTATTAAACCAGGAATGGGAGCATTCAAATTATTCCACCATTTAAAAAATGGTATGCAAAGCCCGGTTAACCTGACTGTTCCTTCCGTTCGTACTATCGGTGATTTGGCAGCTGCCATTGCTCAAAAGACGATCATAGATGAAGAAAATCTTTATGATTCACTGACTAACGAGTCTTTTTGCGAGAGATATGGTTACGACACAACTACAATTGCATGCATATTTATTCCAGACACCTATGACATCTATTGGAACAGCAGCATAAGTACTTTCATGGATCGCATGAAAAAAGAAAGTAATAAGTTCTGGAACTTCTCGCGTTCTGAGAAAGCTAAAAACATGCATCTCACTCCTAATGAAGTAATTACGCTGGCAAGTATTGTAGATGAAGAAACAGCAAACGATAAAGAAAAGCCGATGATTGCTGGAATGTATTATAATCGACTTATGTTTCGTAGTGCCAAATATCCAGAAGGAATGCCCCTTCAGGCAGATCCAACTATTAAATTTGCATGGAAACGCTTCGACTTAAAACGTATATACAACAACCTCCTATCTATCAAGAGTCCTTATAACACCTATAAGAACCCAGGACTTCCTCCCGGTCCAATTCGCATTCCAACCGTAGCGGGTATAGATGCTGTTCTCAACCACGTGCATCATGACTATCTTTACATGTGCGCAAAAGAAGACTTCAGTGGTACCCATAATTTTGCCCGCACTTATGAAGAGCATCTTAAAAATGCAGCAAAATATGCCAAGGCATTAAATGAAAGAGGCATTAAATAGATTATGAATATACTATAGATATTAAGTTTTCTTAAAAAAGATGTAAAATAACCTCTTTATATGTTTTTAAACATAGGAAAGAATTTGCACAGAAAATCAAAAAGATTTATCTTTGCAAAGTTATCCTAAATACAATCTTTTTACCTTTAAGGAAACTAATACCTATTGAAAAGAATGTCTCCCTCTGCGAAGAGGGAGACATTTCTCGTTTTTAAGAAGCATCTATTTTCCCTAATGACAAGAATTTAACTTCAAAACTAATCATTTTTACATATTTCATACCAACTGTTTTGATAGTTATTGAGTTTTTTACTATCTTTGCATACAAAACAAAATTAAATACATAGGAAATAGAATATTACAAATATTTTTTCCTTTGAAAATGAAAACTATGGCAATTAAAGAAAAAGAAAATAACGAAGAAAAAAGTATCAGCTTCGTTGAGCAGTTTGTCGAGGAAGACCTCGCTGCAGGCAAGAATGGTGGAAGAATTCAAACTCGTTTTCCACCAGAGCCTAACGGCTATCTGCATATTGGTCATGCCAAGGCAATCTGCATGAACTTTGGTATTGCAGAAAGATATCATGGCATATGTAACCTTAGGTTTGATGATACCAACCCAAGCAAGGAAAGCAACGAATATGTAGAAAATATTCTTAATGATATCAAGTGGCTCGGTTTCAAATGGGGAAATATCTTTTATGCGTCCGATTACTTTGACAAACTTTGGGATTTCGCCATCTGGATGATCAAAAACGGCCATGCTTACATTGATGAACAAACCGCAGAACAAATTGCAGAACAGAAGGGAACGCCAACAACACCAGGGTCTCCTAGTCCTTTCCGCGAACGTCCCATAGAAGAAAGCCTCCATCTCTTCAATCAGATGAATACTCCTGAAGCTGTCGAAGGCAGCATGGTCCTGCGTGCAAAACTTGACATGTCTAGTGATAACATGCACTTTCGTGATCCTATCATGTATCGTATTATCCAGACTCCTCACCACCGTACAGGCACAAAATGGCATTGCTATCCAATGTATGATTTTGCCCATGGTCAAAGTGACTATTTCGAAGGAGTCACCCACTCCATTTGTACCTTGGAATTCGTACCTCATCGTCCACTCTACGATAAGTATATTGACTTCCTTAAAGAAAAAAATGGCACAGCCAACAAACTTCACGATAATCGTCCGCGACAAATAGAATTCAATCGACTGAATCTTACTTACAGCGTCATGAGCAAACGTAAACTTCATACGCTCGTTGATGAAGGTCTTGTCTATGGATGGGACGATCCCCGTATGCCGACCTTATGTGGTATGCGGCGGCGTGGCTACAGCCCCGAAAGTATCCGTAATTTCATCCATTCTATAGGATATACAAAGTTTGAAGCCCTCAATGATATTGCATTGCTTGAGGCTGCCGTACGCGATGACCTTAACAAAAAGGCAACTCGTGTCAGTGCAGTCCTTGATCCTGTTAAGCTCATCATTACCAACTATCCAGAAGGCAAAGAAGAGGAAATGACAGCTATCAATAATCCGGAAGATGAAGCAGCAGGCAGCCATTCCATTATTTTTACAAAAAATCTCTGGATTGAACGCTCAGACTTCATGGAAGACGCACCAAAGAAATTCTTTCGCATGACTCCAGGCAAGGAAGTTCGACTTAAGAACGCTTACATTATAAAATGTACAGGATGCACAAAGGATTCCAATGGTAATCTCAATGAAATCCAGGCTGAATATGATCCAGAGAGCAGAAGCGGTATGCCTGGTGCAGACCGTCGTGTCAAGGGAACCCTGCACTGGGTATCTGCCGACCATTGCGTAAAAGCAAATGTTCGGGAATATGACCGTCTTTTCAGTGTGGAAAATCCATCAGCAGATGAACGTGATTTCCATGAGCTTCTTAATAAAGACAGCCTGCACATACACGACAACTGTTATGTGGAAGAATATGCTGCAGAAAGAAAAGCCGGTGAATATCTCCAGTTTCAACGCATTGGTTACTTCATGGCTGACCCTGATTCAACATCTGCACACCCAGTATTCAATAAAACTGTCGGATTAAAAGATACATGGGCGAAACAGAATAAAAACAATCGTAAATAAAAGCAGATTGAAAGAAAAGTACTTCGACAGCAATACATTTCGCTCTAATCTCAACGAGTACGAAGAAGCTATAAAAAAGAATGAGCCTATCATACTTGAAGCAGATGAATTGACAGAAATTGCAGAATATTACCAGTATATCGGCGACAATGAAAAGGCACTTGAAGTTTGTGATCATGCCATGTCACTATATCCTGGAGTTAGCGAGCCTCTGCTCTTCCGTTCGCGATATGCTTTACTTGTCAACGAAGACAGCAGTGAGGCAAAGCAATATGCCATGCAGATCAGTGACAAGACTGATCTTGACTATTATTACCTTATAGCGGAAATCATGATTGTTGACAACCATATTAAAAGTGCTGAAAAATATCTAGAAGAAAAAATGGCTGATGTTGATATTACAGATGACTACTGTATTGATGTCGCAAATCTCTTTTTAGATTACGAACTTTATGCACATGCTGAGAAATGGTTAAAACGGTCGAAGGACAAAAATTCTGAAGAATATAAAGAGATTGAAGCCCAGATTGAACTGAATAATGGCAACTTCAAGGAAAGTGAAAGAATCTACAACCAGCTATTGGATAAAGATCCTTATTCTACTCCTCATTGGAACAAACTGGCAACAGCACAATTTCTTAGCAATGAGATCAGTGATTCCATCACAAGCAGTGAATTTTCTATAGCCATAGATCCCACTGACGTGGAAGCATATCTTAATAAAGCCAACGGGCTCTATAGTTTACATAATTATGAAGATGCACTTCTTTATTACAAGAAAGTAGCAGAATTAGCACCTGAGGAAGAAACAGGAAATATGTTTCAAGGATTTGCCTTTACTGCTCTTGGACGTAATGAAGAAGCTATTTCCCATTTAAAGAAAGCATTGGCTATCGCTGATGATGATTCTCCGAACATCATTGAAATCTATAAACAAATGGCTTACAATTATGGTATTCTAGGAGATCTTCCTTCAGCAAATGAATATATAGAAAAGGCTTTAGCTCTGGAACCGGAGAATAAAGAACTTTTAATTCTGAAAGGTCATGTCGCACTGATGGAAGATAACAAAGACGAATCGCAAAAACTGTTTCAGGAGGCTTTGAACGTTTCTTCTTCAACGGATGAATCTGTAGAAACCATGTACCATATAGCTTTAGCCTATTACGATAACGGCTATGTGAAGGCAGCCTATAAATTGTGTGCTACGCTAATAGACAAATTAAACAAAGAAAAAATCAAACCTGCTGTATGGGGTGATCTATGGGCTTATGTAGCATTATGCTCCTTAAGACTTCATGACAAAGAACATTCTGAAATGTTCCTCAACACAGCTATAGGAATCGATAAAGACAAAGTAAGAGCAATTCTGGGAGAATACTTCCCGGATGGACTTGACCCAAAAGATTATTATAAATATTATCTGGATAACATAGACAAGTTCTGAATATCCATAAAATCTGAACAATGAATATTATAACGACATTACTTGCCAATTTAAATTATAGTACTATCTTTCTGCTGATGCTTCTGGAAAGTACAGTTATTCCAGTCCCTTCAGAACTAGTAGTAGCACCTTCTGCCTATCATGCTGCAGCAGGCAATCTTCACGTATGGATTGTTATCCTTATAGCTACACTCGGTGCTGACGTTGGTGCTACCATTAATTATCTGGCAGGATATTATCTTGGCCGTCCAATCATTTATAGATTCGCCAATAGTACCATTGGGCATGCATGTTTACTTAATCAACGCAAAGTAGAAAAGAGTGAACGTTTCTTTGATAACCATGGTATGGTAGCAACGATCACAGGAAGACTTATCCCTGGCATCCGACATTTAATTTCTATCCCAGCTGGTTTGTCTAAGATGAACTATTGGAAGTTTCTTCTCTATACTACGATCGGTGCGGGAAGTTGGAATTGTATTCTTGCAACTTTGGGATGGTATCTGCACAGTTTTGTGCCAGAAAATCAATTGAATGACAAAATCATGGAGTATGGTGAGTACATTAAATTTATTATCTTTGCTCTCCTCGCCATCGTATTCATCTATGTTATGGCAAAATGGTTTATCAAACGCCGCAAGAAGCTAGGACTTGAGGATTAATATTCACTATAAAAATAAAAACAGCCGAAAATTCCATAAAAGAAATTTCGGCTGTTTTTGTTTTATATTTATAATAAACTATTTAAGTGTACCTTTATACCATTTATAGAGTCTTTCTACTCCTTCCTTTATTTCAACTTTATGCGTCCATCCCAAATCATGTAATTTAGTAACATCAATCAATTTTCTCGGGGTCCCATTTGGCTTAGCTGCATCCCAAACAATATTGCCATGAAAATCTACGGTTTCTTTAACAAGATTTGCCAGTTCCTTAATAGTCAGTTCTTTTCCTGTACCAACATTAATATGACAATTACGAATTTCACCAAGAGAAGGGATTGCACCACCACGACCTTCACTGTTGTTTCGATTAACTTCACCATCAGTTTGGGCACCATAAAATACAGAAGAATATTTATCAATACCGATGATATCCTTAAAATCAACATTCAACAGGATATAAACAGAAGCATCAGCCATATCCTCACTCCAAAGAAATTCTCGCAAAGGGCTTCCATCTCCCCATAAAGTAACCCTGTTATCCTCTATACCATAAAAAGCCAGAGCCTTGAGGATTCTCTCTTTATCATTCTCACCATTAACATTGCCTTCACCAATAATCTTTCGAAGAGCATCCGTAGGATTTATCGGACGTTTGTCCATATCTGTACGGATAGCATCCCAGTCATTGTCATGAATCAATTTTGCAAGATAGATCTTACGCATTATTGCCGGCATAACATGGCTGTTTTCCAAATGAAAATTGTCATTTGGACCATAGAGATTAGTAGGCATTACTGCAATATAGTTGGTACCATACTGAAGATTATAACTTTCACACATTTTTAGACCAGCTATCTTTGCAATGGCATATTCCTCATTTGTATACTCCAACGGAGAAGTTAATAGGGAATCTTCTTTCATTGGTTGAGGAGCGTCCTTCGGATAAATACATGTACTTCCAAGGAATAGTAATTTTTTTACATGATGCTTGAAAGCCTGTTCTATGACATTACACTGCATCTTCATATTCTGCATAATAAAGTCTGCACGATACAGAGAATTTGCCATGATACCGCCTACAAAAGCAGCGGCAAGAACAACAGCATCAGGATGCTCATCATCAAAAAATTTCTTTACTGCAAGCTGATCTGTTAAGTCGAGTTCATTATGAGTACGGCCTACCAGATTATTGTAACCTCTTGCTTTGAGGTTTTTCCAAATAGCAGAACCCACAAGCCCATGGTGTCCTGCTACATATATTTTTAAATCTTTACTTAACATATTAGCCTTAAAATCATTTTTGCGAAGCATCTTTTATTTTACAATACCCTTTTCAAGATATTCTTCAAGATTAACTCGTACTCGAGCTGCCGCATCATCTGCAGCAACCTTCTTCATATCACTGTCAACCATAATTTTAACCAGTTCTTCAAAACTGGTATTTGTCGGATTCCAGTGTAATTCCGCTTTAGCCTTAGTAGGATCTCCCCAGAGGTTGACAACATCTGTAGGCCGGAAAAAATCAGGGGAAACTTCAACGAGAACCCTGCCAGTAGCCTTATCGACACCCTTTTCATTAACACCTTCACCTTCCCACTTTAATTCAATATCAACATCATGAAAAGCCAAAGTAGCAAACTCGCGTACAGTACGCTGCTCACCAGTAGCTATAACAAAATCATCAGGCTTATCATGTTGCAGAATCAACCACATACATTCTACATAATCCTTAGCATATCCCCAGTCCCGACGTGAAGAGAGATTTCCTAGATATAATTTATCCTGTTTACCCTGTTTGATACGTGCGGCAGCCAAAGTGATTTTGCGGGTTACGAAAGTTTCACCACGACGCTCGCTCTCATGATTAAAAAGGATGCCGTTACTGGCAAACATATGATAAGCATCACGATACTCTTTCATTATCCAATAACCATATTGCTTGGCTACAGCATATGGGCTGAAAGGATGAAACGGAGTATTCTCATTCTGAGGCACCTCCTCCACCTTGCCATAGAGTTCAGAAGTAGATGCCTGATAAATGCGGCAAGTATCAGTGAGGCCACATTGACGGACTGCTTCTAGAACACGAAGTACACCTGTTGCCACGACATCGGCTGTATATTCAGGCGCATCAAAACTAACCTGAACATGACTTTGCGCGGCAAGATTATAAATTTCCGTAGGCCGAACCTTACCGATTACCCCGACAATACTCATGGAATCTCCCATGTCTGCATAATGAAGGTGAAAGTTAGGTCTACCTTCCAAATGAGCAATACGTTCACGATAATCTACAGAAGAACGACGGATGACGCCATGTACATCATAACCTTTATCCAATAAAAATTCAGACAAATAACTGCCATCCTGCCCTGTAACACCTGTAATAAGGGCTGTTTTCCTTTTTTCTATTGCCATATCCTTGTTATTTTTTATCTGTCCCTGAAAATTGTTTAATACGCTGTTCTTCGCTTAATTTGCAAATAAGTAATTGTCCAGCCTCTTCCGCTATAATATATTGATTAAGTCCCTGAATGACAACCTTCTTTAAAGTATTAGTATGTACTATACAATTGCTGCTATCATACATTGAAATATTCTTTCCAATAGCAGCATTGCCTGTAATATCCCGGCGACTTTGCGTAAGAAGTGATCCCCATGTACCCAAGTCACTCCAGCCGAAACTGGCTGGACAAACATAAATATCATGTGACTTTTCCATGATAGCATAATCGATAGAGATGTCTTCACATTCTGGATATTTTGCATCAATAACTTCCTGTTCCTCTTTAGTACCATATATGTTTTTCATAGAATCAAAAATCTGGGCAATCCCAGGAGTAAACTTATGGAAAGCATTAATAATGGTGGATACGTTAAAGAGGAATATTCCAGCATTCCAATAAAAATTGTTATAATCATGAATATACTTCTCTGCAGTCTGAAGATCTGGCTTTTCCTTGAAAGCTTCAACACGAAAAATCTCCTTGGATTTGTCTTCATTCGCTGAAAGATCAGCTTGGATATAACCATATCCGGTTTCCGGTCTTGTTGGAAGCATACCCAAAGTTACTATCGAATCAATATTAGAAACAAAATTAAGACAATTATTGATAACACGACGAAATTCATTAGGTACCATAACAACAGCATCTGAGGGAGTGACAACAATGTTGGCATTGGGATCCTTAGCAAAAATACTCCAACTTACATAGGCAATGCAAGGAGCTGTATTCCTACGACAAGGTTCCATCAATATATTGCTGACAGGAACCTCAGGGAGCTGCTCATGGACAAGGTCAAAATATCTTTTATTGGTAACAACCCAAACATTATTTGGATCACATATACCTTCAAAACGATCGAAAGTTAATTGAATAAGAGACCGCCCCACACCTAAAGCATCAATAAACTGCTTAGGGCGCTCAGCTGTACTCATCGGCCAGAAACGACTTCCAACGCCTCCTGCCATGATTACCAAATGATTATTCATATAAATATAAAATTTAACTTTTAATTAATTTTGTGACAAATGTACTAAATTTTAATTAAAGATGAGCATTTTTTCAATTGACTTTCCTTTTATTATCATGATTTCACTTACCAGACAAAATTTTCCCCTTATTTGCGCTTAAATTTAATTCTTTTAAGAATGATGATCTGGAATAAAATCAATATAACGCTCCTTAGTACTTAACTATCAGCGATAAATACTGAAAAAGAACTTACAGATCAAGGAAAAGTTCATTTTCTTTTCCATCTTCAATTTTCTCAGAACTACAATCTATTTTCTCAGACACTATATTATCAGGAGCGAAATCAAGCAAAAGCTGTTGTCCCTCAACCCTTTCTGTATTAATACGATAGACACCCCAGCGTGTTTTTTCGATTATAGAATCAGAAAGACGGCAACTGTCAAGTAGGAATTGAGTAACATACGTATGTACATCATTATACTCAATAGGATGAAAAATAGAATTACATGAATTGAAAACATGATGAGCGATCTTCTCTGTTTTCAGTCCTTCATTACCAGCCTCAACCAATACTCTGAATATCTCTTTATCGAATTCTTGCAATGTTATAGTAAAAAGACATAAAAAAGCTGCAAGCCTTTCCCTGGTTTGCAGCTTCTTATACTGTTAGTTTTTTTAAGCGAGAACAATCTTGTTGTCTTCGTCTTTAATTTTACCTTCCTTGAATAGCCATCCGATACCCAGCAGGGCCTCGTCTACACTAATCGCTGCAGCTTTTGCAATCTCAGCCGGAACAAGTGGTTTTTCAGCTGCTGCCAATGCCTGATAAACATCACCAGCCTTAAAACCAATATTCTCAGCATTGTAAGCAATAAAAGTTTCCTTTACTGTTGACTTTTTTGTGGCTTTTACAGCCTTTGTTGTCTTTTTTTCTGCCATAATTAAGTAAAAAATTAACTACTACTTAGAGTTATACTCGAGATCGAATAGTCTGACAGGAGTGTTCTCTATGATTATTAAATTCCTCAGCAAAGATAATAGTTTTTTCCGAGAAATACTATCGATTTTTACCTAAAAAGAGCTTACAACTTACACTAGATTACTTTTCTTGATTTAAGTCAATCCTGAGATGCAATTCGTCAAGCTGTTTCTGATCTAATTTTGAAGGTGCATCAAGCATGACGTCACGGCCACTGTTATTTTTCGGAAACGCGATACAATCACGAATACTGTCAAGACCAGCCAGAATACTAACAAAACGGTCAAGACCAAATGCGAGTCCTGCATGAGGAGGTGCACCATACTTGAAAGCATTCATCAGAAAGCCAAACTGTGCTTCGGCACGCTCTGGCGTAAAACCAAGAACTTCAAACATCTTTTCCTGCAATTTCGTATCATGAATACGAAGACTGCCTCCGCCGACTTCTATACCATTACAAACAAAATCGTAGGCTTTGGCACGTACCTGTTCTGGATGTTCATCAAGTAAAGGAATATCATCTGGATTAGGCATAGTAAACGGATGATGTGTTGCCATCAGACGCTGTTCCTCATCACTCCACTCAAACAGAGGGAAATCAATAATCCAAAGGCACTTGAATATATTCTTGTCACGCAGTCCGAGGCGGTCACCCATTAGTAACCGTAATGAACAAAGCTGAATACGAGTTTTATTGGCATTATCACCAGAAAGAATAAGAACGAGGTCACCATCCTTGGCACCCATAACTTCCTTAATCTCTGCAAAAACTTCAGGAGTATAGAACTTATCTATTGAACTCTTCACGGTTCCGTCAGCATTATATTTAATATATACCAGCCCTTTGGCACCTACCTGAGGAGTCTTGACAAAATCAGACAACTCATTAAGTTGCTTGCGACTATAATCAGCACAATCAGGAACACAAATTCCACCAATATAGGCAGCTTCATTAAATACAGGGAAATCTCCTTTATTAAGAAATGTATCCTTTAATTCAACAAACTCCATACCAAAACGAAGATCCGGCTTATCACTTCCAAAACGCTGCATAGCTTCTTTCCATGTCATTTGTTGGAGCTTCGGAAGCTCAA
>DMYZ01000211.1 GCA_003483565.1 Prevotella sp. | reverse complement strand
AGTCTACAGGCATTGATTTGCCTCTGGCATCGATCACTGTTGCACTGAAAGCTCCTACAAAAGGAGAAAAGGTCGTTAAAGCAGTTCCATCATTATCGATAAATATGCCATGAGTTGTTGCCAAAATTGTTCCGTCAGCCTTGAATGTTGTCAAGGTGAAAACAGCATTGGCTGCCTTTTTTACTCCTGCTGGTTGAGCATTGATATCTGCAACGGCAAAGAGAAGTAAGGTAAACGCTATAAAAGCTAGTTTTTTCATTTTATTATTATATGATTTAATTTTTTAAAATAGGTTTGAGTAGTTCACGTGCATTTTGCATGGCGGCTTGGGTAATATTGCTGCCACTCAGCATTTGGGCAATTTCACGGATGCGCTCCTCATCAGTGAGCAGTTTCATATAACTTACAGTTCCTTCTGCTGTTTCCTCTTTAAAGACTTTATAGTGAGAACTTCCTAATGCAGCTATTTGTGGTAAGTGAGTGATACTGATTACTTGCCGGTGATTATTCCCCATCTCCTGCATAATCTGAGCCATTTTCTCTGCAATTTTACCACTTACACCTGTATCTATTTCATCAAAAATAATAGTGGGAAGTTTAACGGCACCACTGATCATAGCCTTTAAAGACAGCATTACTCTGGCTATTTCTCCACCACTGGCTACTTGACTTATTGGTCGCATTGGTGTACTTTTATTGGCACTGAAAAGGAAAGATATTTTGTCACATCCATTATCCGATAGTTGCTTAGTCGTAATCTGAATCTGAAAGTGAACGTTTGGAATACCTAGTGGTATAAGACGCTTGCTCATTTCAATTTCTATTTTTCGTGCAGCTGTGGTTCGAATACCAGAAAGGACAGCTGCTTTGTTTCGGCAAATAGTTTCTTGAGCTTTTGTTTTTTTCTCGAGTTCTCTGAGTACATCATCACTATTATCAATATGATCGATCTGCATAGCTATTTGTTTTTTTATTTGAATAAGTTCAGCTATTGAAGAAACATGAAATTTTTGTTCAAGGGCATAAATGCTATCCAGAGTTGTGTTGATTTCTTCCTGGCGTTGTGGATCGAATTCAAAGGAGTCCATTATATTGTTTACTTCAGAGGCTATATCCTTAAGTTCAATATAACTACTTTCAAGTCTTTGTGATAATTCTTTACAATCTGCATATACCTCTTTTATGTTCTGGAGTTGCATGGCAGCTTGCTTGACGTTTTCCACAACATTATTATCTTCTTCCGTGAGGAGATTATTTGTTTCATAGAGTGCACTTTTTATTTCTTCGGCGTGTGCAAGTCGTTCATATTCTTTTTCTAGTTTTTCTTGGTCCCCAACCTCCATTTTTACATTGTCTATCTCTTTCAGTTGAAAACGAAGAAATTCTTCATTTTTCTTGTTTTTTTCTATTTCGTTTTTTGTATCTTCAGCCTGTTTTACCAACTGATGATATTTAATGTATTCTTTCCGGTAGTTTTCTATAGCCTGTTTGTCTTTGCCGATAATATCTACGACACTAAGTTGGAAGTCTTCTTTTTGGAGCAGCAGATTTTGGTGTTGAGAATGCACATCAACCAGTTGTTCACCGAGTTCTCTCATAAGAGCAAGTTGGACCGGGGTGTCATTTATGAAGGCACGACTTTTTCCAGAAGCAGTCAGCTCTCTTCGGATAATGGTATCTTCCATATCCTTTTCAATATCATTATGATTAAAGAAAGCATCCATATTATATTTTGAAAGGTCAAAATGAGCTTCGATGATACATTTCTCACGACCAAGTCGAATCTGTTTGATATCAGCACGATTACCCAATAATAAGCCAATTGCACCAAGGATAATACTTTTCCCAGCTCCTGTTTCACCCGTGATGACAGAAAAGCCAGGATTAAACTTGATATCAAGTTCATCAATTAGTGTAAAATTCCGAATATATAAATGTTTTAACATGTCAATTCTTGATTTTTTCCCAATAGGTGTTTTGTGAAGGATTTATTGAAGATAAAATATCATATATATCTTCTTTTTCCTTTTCTGTGCCTTTTCCTTTATACATATTGGCCAGTTCTTCCTTTTTGTAATCTGTCCATATTTGTGGAAGCATGCTCAAAGGTTTGTCCTCATGTGCCTTTTTTAAATTGTTTTCAATAGTAGTGGTAATAGCTTTAAGTGCAGTTTCTTGATGGTCAGCCATTTGGTCAAGCCCTTGGCGATAATAATCATATTGCATCTGGCGGAAAGGTGACATCGCTCCATCAAGATAATCGTTGATAATAGCGAATCTGTTTCTATCATCATCAAAGGCTTTCCATCCAGCATATTCCAGATTTTGTGCATTATTAACCAGATTCATGCATTGCTGAAGAATATTTTCTCCACCTTTCGGAGAAAATGAATCAAGGTCAAGTCCGATGATGAGATATGCGTAGTAAGCAGTAAGTGCTGTCAACTGATTGTCTACATTTTCGTTATTGTATTGCAATTGGTCAAATTGTGCAAATTCAAAGTTAAAATTGTTGTCAGTATTATTATATAAAGTTGTAGTATAAGTGGAATTGAATATTGGGCGGTTAGCTTGTATAATAGCTTTACAGGTAAACACGTTTGTCGCTTTATCATACTTTGTTACAGTGATATTCATGGAGCAAGGAATACGCTCTGATTTTTGAAACTGAAGAT
>DMYZ01000075.1 GCA_003483565.1 Prevotella sp. | reverse complement strand
CCACTGTAGAAATAATCTTCATATCCCATATCATAAACTTCTTCAATTTTCTTGATACGGTAGAAATCAAAATGATAAATAGGTTCATTAAGTTTATTTGATGTATATTCGTTAACAAGTGAGAACGTCGGTGAGGTAATAATATCCTCAACTCCCAGTTCTTGACAAATAGCCTTAATGAACGTTGTTTTTCCTGCTCCCATGTTGCCATAGAAAGCATAGATTTTCTTTGTGCCCATATTCTTTATAAATTCTTGGGCGGCTTTGTGAATCAAGTCCAGAGATTGAATTGTAATTTTCATATTTTATTTATTTGTTTTTAAATATCAATTATCTTTTTTTGGGTTGTAGCGTTATTAAAGGTATCAGCATTTCTTCCATAGATACGCCTCCATGTTGGAAAGTGTCCTTATAATAAGAAACATAGTAGTTATAGTTGTTCGGATAGGCAAAGAAACTATTTCCGGTAGCGAAAATATACGATGTGCTGATATTCGGTGATGGCAATTGAGCCTTGTCCGGTTCTTTCACCGTAAAGATTTCCTTGGCATCATAAGCAAGATTTTTGCCCAGTTTATAGCGAAGGTTAGTATTTGTATTTCTGTCACCGATGATTTTGACAGGTTTGGAAGCACGGATACAACCATGGTCGGTGGTGAGAATAATTTTATAATTTTCTGCTGCCAGATATTTGAAAAGTTCTGATATGACAGAATGGCGGAGCCAACTGGCGGTAATACTTCGATAAGCAGATTCGTTATTGGCGAGTTCGTGAATCATTTTTGATTCAGTACGGGCGTGTGACAACATGTCAATGAAGTTAATGACGATGACATTAAGATCATAATTTTTTAATTCATTAATATGTTCCAATAATTTATCGGCACCGGTAGAATCATTTACTTTATGATAACTGAAAGTGTCGTGTCTGCGGAATCGTTCGATCTGTGTCTTTATAAGAGGTGCTTCATTCAAGTTTTTCCCTTCAACTTCATCTTCGTCAACCCAAAGCTCCGGGAACATTTTTGCAATCTTGTTTGGCATAAGCCCACTGAATATGGCATTCCTTGCATATTGTGTCGCAGTAGGAATAATACTCATGTAGAGGTCTTCGTTGACGTCAAACATTCCTCCTATTTCTTTTGCAAGCATTTTCCACTGATCAAAGCGGAAATTGTCTATAACCATCAGAAAGACTTTCTCACCCTTATTGAGCAGCGGGAAAATTTTTTCCTTGAAGACGTCCGGGCTGAGGAGAGGACGTTCTTCGCCTATCTTTTGTGCAGACATCGTTTTGGGATTGACCCAGTCAAGGTAATTTTTAGAGATGTATTTAGCAAAGCCAATATTGGCTTCTTCTTTCTGCATTTGCAGCATTTTTATCATTTCTCCTTCAGTACTGCTCAGTTCGAGCTCCCAGCGTACAAGAGTCTTGTAGAGATTAGACCAATCCTTGAAATTTCGGCAATCATTTATCTGCATCATAATTTGCTGATATTGTTGCTGATATTCATTTTGAGTAATCTCTGTCACAATTTCTTTTCGGTGGATATTCTTTTTGAGACTCAGGAGTATCTGGTTGGGATTGACTGGTTTTATGAGATAATCAGAAATTTTGGAACCGATAGCCTGATCCATGATATGTTCTTCTTCACTCTTGGTTACCATGACCACAGGAGTATTCGGTTGAATTTCCTTGATTTGTTGAAGGGTTTCCAATCCACTCAGACCTGGCATCATCTCATCGAGAATGATAAGGTCAAAATTCTGTTGTCGGCAGATATCGATAGCGTCGCTACCATTACTGGCCGTTACTATATGATAATCTTTCTTCTCAAGAAATATGATATGTGCCTTAAGAAGTTCGATTTCATCGTCTACCCAAAGTAATAATCCATTGTTCATATTTTAAAATCCATCTAGGTCGTAATATTCATCTTCCAAATCAAAGGTCTGCTTTTTAGGCTTGCTTTCCTTCTTTTTTGTCGTATTTTTATTTTGTGTATTACCAAAGTCATCATCGAAGTAAATGCCTGTGCTTGTAGATTTCTTCGGAGGAGTTACAGCTTTCGTATTTTTATTTGATACGGTGGCAGTTTTGGTCGTATTTTTAAGTTTGGAATTCGATTGCTTCTGTTTTGGAATAACTACTGCTTTGTTCGATGCAGGAGTTGTTTTGATATTTGCCCGGGTTGTACTTGATGGTTGAGCAGCAATAACAGTTCCATTTTGAGAAGTTGAGGTTATGTTGTCTTCCTTATTCTCTGCAGGTATGTTTATTCCATTATTTGCTTGTTTGTTGTCTTTTACTGTCTGCTCTTTAATATTCGTACCTTGGTTAGCAGAATTTTCTTCCAAGTTATTATCAATGAAGGTTCCGTCATCCAGCATATCATCTATTTTTTCCGGTGTCGGATTTTCTGTAGTTGTATCTTTCTGCAGAGTTATCTCTTCTGGTTCAGTCAGCAACCGGAAAGTACTTATCTTAAGAGGTGCAAAATGCTTATTGTAGAATTTGTCATAATCATCATACGAGAATCTTGAACCGATGAGATTGAGATTCTTATCACTGATGATTATAGCCTTTGCTTTAAGAATTTTGTTAGCGATCTGTTTTTGCTGATACAGTTGATTCGTATACTGGCGAGCTTCATCATAGTTCTGGAAACCTTTGACTTTCATCAGGTGTATTCCTTCTATATTGTCGATGGTGATATCGAAGTTGCGAACTAAAAAGTCTGTGAAGTTAAATTTAGCAAGATCAAAAAGAAGTTGGTTCTCGTTGAGAGAGTCAGGATTGTATACAAGAATAAAGTTGAAATTAATATTTCTTTCATTCGAGAAGGTTTCTTTTTTAATGGCGTCACTGTCATTGAGAACATCAGCCCGCCGATTCCATACTGTGTTCAAGTCAAACTTGGCACCGTGCAGATGTTTGCCTTGCTTCACACCATTTACTATCATACCCGCCATTTCTGCAAGTCCGCTCTTTGGATACATCTCTACAAGGGTTTGCATATCTTTTATGCATCCTGCAGGGTCTCCGCTGTTTAGTTTGGTCATGCCTCCAATGAAAAGGAATTTATCCCTGTTTTCACCTGATGGAAATCTTTTTTCAGATAAAGTTGTATTTATTTTTACCTCATTATAGCGGTCTGCTTTGAATGCTTCATAGGTCTTTGAATAAAGAGAGTCTTCGATATGTTCGCCAAAGCGTGCATTCTCCATGTAGTATGGGTCCGTAAGGAGAGTAGTCCATTGACTTTTTGGATAATTCGATTTTAATTTGTTAAGATAGATATCGGCTTTTGTTGGTATTTCTTTTCTTGAGTAGAGCAAATAAAGATGATAATAGGCATCATCCAGATGTTCATAGTCTGGATAATTGTCAACGAGTCTGCATAACGTTCTTTCACTTAAATCAAGATTGTCAAGATCATCTTTGAAGATGACACCAGAATGGAAAAGTCCATCTTCAAGTATTTTATTGCTGGCGGCAATCTGCTCTGGAGTGAAAGGAATCTGCTTCAAGTAGTATGCTCGTTTATGTGGATTATTCTGATCACTGTCACTAATATTTTTAATGGAATCTTGTATTGCCTGAGCGCTGAAGACAGAGTCTCTCTGTTTGTCTGTCAATTCTGTATTCTGATCCTGGGCAACAACAGTTTTATTTATGCGTTGCCAGTTATCTATATTCTCCCGCTTGCCCCAGATTCTCTGAAAGGCAGTCTTTCCTAGGTTTACAATCATTGGATTGTAGAAATACCAGATATCCGGAGTTGAAGAAGTATTCGGTATTCCGTTCATATTACGAGTGTTCAGATTACCAGCCCCCGGAGTCATATTACCGGTCCCATTTTTTCCAATTTGCGTGTCCTGCTCTTTCTGTTCCTTTTTTTTAAGATTATCAATGATCTTGTCGATAATGCGATTACGATTCTTTTCATCCATTTTGGATAATCTTTGAAGGGAATCTTGAAGTTCAACAGCATCAGTATAAGGGACAAGTTTTTCAAGGACTTTATCTCGTCCGGCGATCAACTTATATTCTTTTCGTTCTTTGTCAATTAACCCGATAGCTTCCGTGTAACAGCGATGTGCATCGCCAAATTTATTTTTTGTCCAATAAAGATTCCCCAGATGTAAAAGCAGCACACCTTTCTCGATACCATTTCTTGTCGCTTTTT
>DMYZ01000254.1 GCA_003483565.1 Prevotella sp. | reverse complement strand
CAAACTTAAGGGTAATGCATCCGCTGCCGAGGGTTAACGAAATAGCATACGAAGTAGATGAAAATCCTCATGCATACTACATCCAGCAAGCTAAAAACGGACTCTTTGCACGTGAGGCTATTTTCGCTTATTGTCTGGGGATCAGTCTCGATGAAATAAAAAATGACGATACTATAATTACCAGCAAATTCTAAACCAATAAGATCATGAGTAAAAAAGAAATGCTCGTTGCTGCTATCGAAAGCGGAACCGTTATCGATCATATACCGGCAGAGAAAACCTATCAGGTAGCTAATCTGCTACATTTGCAAGATCTTGATAATCCTGTAACTATCGGCTACAATTACCATTCTAAAAAACTCAACAAAAAAGGCATCATTAAAATTTCCAATAAATTTTTCAATGACGAAGAAATCAATCGCCTAAGTGTAGTCGCTCCTAATATTGTATTAAGTGTTATCAAAGACTATGAGGTCGTTGAAAAAAAGAAAGTTGAAACTCCTGATGAACTTCGTGGTATTATAAAATGTAATAACCCGAAATGCATTACAAATAATGAACCTATGCAGACGGTTTTCAATGTTGTAGACAAAGAACATGGCATTATCAAATGCCGCTACTGCGACAAGGAGCAAAATATCGATAATGTCGAACTTATATAGAAACCTTATAATAATATTAAAATAACATTTATCGGACATTAAACTGAGAAAGCTTTAATTGGTACTTTAAATGCATATTTTACATAGCACTTTATCGTAAAGAGGATTTTTAATTTTATAATAACACCTGCTAAAATGAAAAAAGATCAAGAGATTTTTGACCTTATTGAACAAGAACATCAGCGCCAGCTTAAAGGCATGGAGATGATTGCATCTGAAAATTTCGTAAGTGACGAGGTAATGAATGCTATGGGCTCTTACCTTACAAACAAGTACGCAGAGGGCCTGCCAGGTAAAAGATACTATGGTGGTTGTCAGGTTGTTGACTTAGTTGAGGACTTGGCACGCAACCGTGTCAAGAAACTGTTTGGTGCAGAATTTGCCAATGTCCAGCCTCACTCTGGTGCACAGGCTAATGCTGCCGTCTTATTGGCTTGTCTGAAACCTGGTGACACTTTCATGGGGCTGGATCTTGATCAAGGCGGTCATCTCTCTCATGGCAGTTCTGTTAACACATCCGGTATCCTCTATCATCACATCGGCTATACTCTGAACAGGAAAACAGGTCGTGTAGACTACGATGAGATGGAAAGACTGGCCTTGGAAAACAAGCCTAAACTTATTATCGGCGGTGGTTCTGCCTATAGCCGCGAATGGGATTATGAACGCATGCGTAAAATTGCAGATGAGGTTGGTGCACTTCTTATGATCGATATGGCTCACCCGGCAGGACTTATTGCAGCAGGATTACTTAAAAATCCAGTAAAATATGCTGATATCGTCACAACAACGACTCACAAGACCCTTCGTGGTCCTCGTGGAGGTGTCATACTGATGGGGAAAGATTTTCCTAATCCTTGGGGTAAAACAAATAAAAAAGGTGAGGTTAAGATGATGAGCCAGCTTCTCAATTCTGCAGTGTTCCCAGGAACTCAAGGTGGTCCACTGGAGCATGTCATCGCCGCAAAAGCTGTAGGATTCAGTGAAAACCTCCAGCCTTCATGGATAGAATATGCAACTCAGGTAAAAAAGAATGCAGCCGTTCTGGCACAGGATTTGATTGCCAAAGGCTTTGCTATCGTCAGTGGCGGTACAGACAACCACTCTATGCTACTTGACCTCCGTCCCAAATATCCGGATCTTACAGGTAAAGTGGCAGAGAATGCTCTTGTTGCCGCAGATATTACTGTCAATAAAAATAAAGTACCTTATGACGAGCGTTCTGCTTTCCAGACATCAGGTATCCGCCTTGGTACCGCAGCAATGACAACTCGTGGAGCAAAAGAAGATATGATGCATCTCATCGCAGACTTGATTGATGAAGTACTGGAGAATCCAGAGGATGACAGGACGATCAGGGCTGTACGTGAAAAGGTAAATGCTACTATGGAAAAATACCCGCTATTTGCTTATTAATACTAAGCAATAAAAAACAACATATAGTAAAAAGCGGCATGCTGATATAATATCAGCATGCCGCTTTTTTACTATATGCATACTTATAATTATCTTACAGTGATATGGAAGCATCCCTGATTAACTTCATATTTGATATAACAACGATTATGCATTCGCATATCACGCAGCACTTCACTCAGCACCCACTTTAACGTATCATTTCTCACCTTACGCCTGGCCTCCCCCGGCGCTTCAACAGTCTGATAACGATTGTAACTCACATCAAATGTTGTACCATACATGTGACAACTATTCTGCGTTGCATTCCCATTATGACTACGCAGATTGGCAACATCCTCTTTACTTCTTAGCACACTTGTGATAATAAGTTTATGCAAAGGAAGTCCCTTGATGACCAAACTATCATAAAAAGTACGGCCTATATACTGAAGTAATTCTGACGCACGAGGTACCAAATAAGGGATAGAACTATGCAACTTATCGATATAAAAATAAGGATTGCTGCCCACATAAACTAATCCAGATTGTTTTCCGCCTGCTTCTTCACGATTGTCAACAGGTTGTACACCCCAACGATTTGCAACAATCAATTGAATATCATTCTGGTCTGGGAAAGTCTTGCCAAAATCAGGAACACTGATAATAGGATGTCTGGCCAAAGAACCGTCAGAGGCAAAAAAACGGGAAGTACCGGCAATACTATCCGAAGATTCTGCATCCTGTTTTTTCCCAGCTGCAGAATCAATCCCCTCAGATAAAGCAAAGGCAGAAGAATCCATTTTCACAGAGTCTCGATTTTCTTGGGGCTGCACCTTTCTTGGCCGAGCCACATCAGGAAAAACGCAACGAACTAAAGCCAGAATAATAACCGATCCTCCAAAGGCTATAATAAAATTTCTCTTTGATAATTTTTTCATTCTTATTGTCCGGATTGAGTATGCAAAATTAATAAAAACGAAACAGAATGCCGTCAAGAAAAGTAATAATTTTCATAAAATGTAATTTTTAAGAATTATGAAAACATTTTTCTTTGTTTATTTCAACGATTTTTGTACTTTTGCACCCTATAAGTTACATGTAAATAAGTATTTAAATACATTGATAGAGAAGCATATCGTATTAGAGGATATCGACCCTGTTATTTTCTATGGGGTAAACAACAGTCATTTGCAAATGCTAAAATCACTTTTTCCAAAGTTGAGAATTGTTGCAAGGGACAATGTTATGCACATACTGGGCGATGAACTCGACATAGCAAAGATTGAAGAAGATATGGAAAACATGCGGAAGCATGTTTTGAAATATAATTCTATAGATGATGAAGACATCCTTGACATTGTAAAAGGCAAAAAGACAAAAGCCGACAGCGTAAAGGGTGTGATCATTTATAGCATCTCTGGCCGACCGATCAAAAGCAGAAGTGAGAACCAACAGAAACTTATAGATGCTTTTGACAAAAGTGACATGGTTTTTGCTGTAGGTCCTGCAGGAACAGGCAAGACGTACTTAAGCATTGCGCTGGCCGTGAAAGCACTGAAAGAAAAAACAGTCAAGAAAATCATTCTGTCCCGTCCTGCTGTTGAAGCCGGTGAAAAACTGGGGTTCCTCCCTGGAGATATGAAGGATAAGATTGATCCATATTTGCAACCGCTCTATGATGCCCTTGAAGATATGATCTCTGCAACCCGCCTACAAGATATGATGGAGAAACATATCATCCAGATCGCCCCCTTAGCTTTCATGAGAGGAAGAACTCTCAGTGATGCTATTATCATTCTGGATGAAGCCCAAAACACCACTCCACAACAAATCAGAATGTTTCTTACCCGTATGGGGTGGAATTCCAAGATGATCATCACGGGAGACATGACACAAATTGATCTCCCCAGAGAACAGAAGAGTGGACTAAAGGATGCTTTGCAAATTATCCAGGGCATAGAAGGTATCTCCGTTGTTCAGCTAGGACAAAAAGACATCGTCCGCCACAAGCTTGTCACCCGCATTGTCAATGCTTATGATGCACATGACAAAAAACTTGAGGAGAAATATAAGAAAAACGAAGAAAAGGCCTCAGCCAAAGAGAAAGACTTAGGTACACCTTATATAGATAAAGAAGTTAAGTCAATCAATTAATAAAGACAAAAATGAAAGCATTAACTAAAACCAATTTCCATTTCGATGGACAGAAAAATGTGTACCACGGCAAAGTACGCGATGTGTATGACATCAATGACGATCTTATTGTAATGGTCGCCACCGATCGAATCTCTGCATTTGATGTAGTACTGCCAAAAGGTATTCCTTTTAAAGGACAGGTGCTGAACCAGATTGCCGCAAAGTTTCTGAATGAAACCAGCGACATTTGTCCGAATTGGAAATTAGCTACACCGGATCCTATGGTTACTGTTGGGCTGAAATGTGAAGGCTTCCGTGTTGAAATGATTATCCGTTCTATCCTTACTGGCAGCGCATGGAGAGCCTACAAAGATGGATGCCGCGAACTCTGTGGTATAAAACTTCCTGAAGGGATGAAAGAAAACCAGCGTTTTCCTGAACCAATCGTCACTCCTACAACTAAGGCTGACGAGGGGCATGATATGAATATTTCTAAGGAAGAAATCATAAAACAAGGTATCGTTAGTGCTGAGGACTATGCCGTTATCGAAGACTGGACTCGAAAACTTTTTGCACGCGGCCAGGAAATCGCTGCTAAGCGTAATCTTATTCTCGTTGACACTAAATATGAATTCGGCAAGCGCAATGGAAAGCTCTACCTGATTGACGAAATTCACACACCGGATTCAAGTCGCTACTTCTATGCTGATGGCTATGAAGAGAAATTTGCTAAAGGTGAACCTCAGAAACAGCTTTCCAAGGAATTCGTCCGTCAATGGCTGATTGAACATGACTTCATGAACGAGCCGGGACAAAAAGTACCAGAGATCACTGATGAATATGCAGAGAGTGTCAGCGAGAGATACATCGAACTCTATGAACATATCACCGGTGAAAAATTCGATAAAGCTGCAGAAGAAGGTGATATCGCCGCACGTATTGAAAAGAATGTCAAGAATTATCTTGCAACACGCAAATAAAAAACATGTATAATCAGGAAAAGATAAAGCCGTACGGCGAACATAGTGAGAAGAGAAAACAAGTAGAAGAGATGTTTGATCATATCGCTCCTACTTATGATACACTTAATCACCGCCTTTCCTGGAACATTGATAAGGGATGGAGGAAGAAAGCTATACGACAGCTGGCTCCCTTCCATCCTCAAAAAATCTTGGATATTGCTACCGGAACTGGCGATTTTGCCATTCTGGCAACATCCATGCTTAAGCCTCAACAACTTCTGGGTGTTGACATTTCAGAAGGCATGATGGCTATTGGTAAGGAAAAAGTAAAACAAAAACAACTAGAAGACATTGTCTCTTTCCAAAAAGAGGATTGCCTGCATATGTCATTTGAGGACAACACCTTTGATGCAATCATTGCTGCCTTTGGCATCCGCAATTTCCAAAACCTGGATCTAGGACTAAAAGAGATGTGCCGCGTTCTCAAAAAAGGAGGGCACTTGAGCATCGTTGAACTAACAGAGCCGGTATCCTTCCCTATGCATCAGCTTTTCCGTATCTACTCCAACACATTTCTTCCGGTATACGGCAGACTTCTGTTTAAAGACCGTAGTGCTTATAATTATCTCACAGCAACCATAGAAGCTTTTCCGGAGGGAGAGGAAATGATGAAGATTTTCAAAAAGGCCGGTTTTAATAAAGTAAGCTTTAAACGACTGACGTTCGGTATACGCACGATGTATTTCGCAACAAAATAATAACGTT
>DMYZ01000246.1 GCA_003483565.1 Prevotella sp. | reverse complement strand
ACAACTCGATGTTTGTAACTTGTTGTATATCATTATTTTACAGCTTAAATTAGAATTGAAAAATGAGTTGGTGAGAAAGAAGAATTTCCTACAGTAGGAAGGAATTCTTCTTTCTATTTTAGAATAGTTCGAGCTGTTGATAGGGTGCATTCGGTTTTTTTTCTTTCTTGCAAATAAAAATTTGGATGTCAGCAAATTGTTTATCAGTAATACACAGAATGCCAATATTACCATATTCGGGAAGTAATGATTTAACCCTTTTTACATGAACTTGAGCATTTTCCATACTAGCGCAATGACGTACATAAATGGAGAATTGGAACATAGTAAAACCATCTCCCATAATTTCCTTGCGGAATTTGGCAGCAGCTTTTCGCTCCTTAATTGTATCTGTTGGCAAGTCATAGAAAACCAGTACCCACATGACTCTATATTTATTAAGTCGACTAATCAAGGGAAAGTAGGATAAGATATTTTTCTTATTTCACCTGCAAAGCATTTGGCTAGACTTGCTGTAGTCTGTCCAACGGCAATCATGAGAGGACTTTTTTTGTTACCTATTTTTACGTCTACTACAGGGATGTTCAGCAAATCGCGTTTTAGATTGGTATTCAACTTGTCTGGAATTTCTTGCTTGGACATAATATCAATGACCGTCTTGTCTACAAAGGGTCTGTAAGGTTCCATGATATCGTCTGCAAGGCAAAAGGCATTGTACTTATTGTGATGGTGAATCCCCATAACTGGCAACAAGCCACTGATGACGAGTGACCTTGCAACAGTCGCACGAAGAATGGCATAGCCATAATTCAATAAATTATTTGGAGGGTCGCCTTCTTGCCCCCTAATAAAATCAGGCTTCCCATTAAATATGTTCTTCCAATAGTATACAGCTGCACGAGCCTCATAATTATCACTGTCTCCACTTTTTACATCTCTTGCCCATGTATACATGCAGGCTACTGATTTGGGAGATTGAGTAGAAAGAAGGTAGGCTTGGTTTTCGATTTTAGCCTTCACGGTCTGTTGCCAAAGTTGCTTGAGTAGTGAAGTTGACGCATTGAGTTGGTTTCTGAATCGTTCGTTTTGAGTCGTATTACCTTGGAGTGGCAATAGTAGTCCAGTAGGCATACGCTTTTCATTGCAAGTAACTAAAGCTACAGAATTGTCCAGCAGGGAAGATATTGCATTAAGGGAGATTGTAATTTCTTTATTATCCAATACGACCACTCCGATATCTTCTATAGGTATGGTTCGAACGGCTTGTTCTTTGAGTATATTTGGCAAATCCTTTTGCTTTTCTATTTCTGGAAGTTTAATAACCAATTGGTGGTTACGTAGTGCAAGATAGGCTGGATTACCGAAATACAATGTCTTCTTAATCATAATGATGCGAGTGAAGTCAGATTTCCTAGTTGATCAATTTGAATCTTAATACAAAACTGTTTAATACAAATGTGTTGATCATTAAATTCTTCTTTATTAAGCTGAGTATATTCTTGTTTGTCACAAATTATGCTTGCGACATTTTCAGGAATGAAGTATGCTCGGTTTCCAGTACAAGAGACAAATTTATAAATTCTATTTTTATCTAACTGATTCTTGTCAACGTGTTCTCCTTCTTCAGGTAAGTAAACAAGGTCATTTGGAGATAATGTAAATAATAATTTTGATCCGTCTTCTTTTCGTTGAGGTGCTATGTTTTCAAGATTCTTTAAGTGTTCTACTGCTATATTGAAAGGAATACTATTATAGGTTCGATTGCCTTCTTCATCTTCATAAATGGCAAAGAAAAGATTTGTGCCTTTGTCAGCTTCTACATATTTCTTATCTTTTGAACCTCGAATTCCAATATTGAATTTATTTCCAAGAGCTTCGTATTTCCTAACTTTCAATATGGGTTTATGGGCTTTGCCATGATTCAGTTCCTTAAGGTGAAGGTTCATATCTTGTAAACCTTCTGGAGAGAAAGCTTTCTCTGGATGTTCTTTGCCGTTTTCATCGTCGTATTTCTTTAAATGACCAGAAAGAATACTACGTACTCCACTGTCAGTAATAGAATTGATTGCTTTCTGGTCAAAGCTGGTATCTATATTCACACGACTTGCAGCCCATTTGGCTTCTTGGGGAAGGGTATATATCTCAAGTTTTGAAAAATCACAATCCTCTATGATATATTTCCTATCCTTGAAATATTTGAGTATCGTTTTTTCATCATAATGACTATATGACTTGATGACATCCTGAATGATGTGACGCTTTTTTTTGTCGCAAATTTGACGGATATCCTTAAGTGCGATTGCTAATTTTACAGTTTTTCTTTCTGGTAGTCTTACTACACCCGAAACGGTTGCTTTGTGTAAGGACTTGCGAATAGACCAGCTGTCTCCTTTGACTTGCTTGGAACACACTTTTTGCCCATTGATATAATGCCAATAATAATTGCTCATTCGATTAATGACTCTTAAGTTCTGTTTAAAGCTGACAATAATAGAGTTGAGTTCTTCATGAACGTCTTGGGTAAAAGTGGGCCATGGCTTGTTGAACTGCCATATATAGTTGCCTTTGTCGTCAGTTGATTTCTTCGTACAGAGCAAATTCTTGAGATCATTTCTTTGGTCTTTCTGTTTGGATACTGCCATGGAATTGTTTAAGTAATTGATATGGTTCCTTGTTGTACAGGCAATAATGATAGCATCCATGGCGTGATGTCTATGATCAATACGTTTTTTGCTGAATCCCATAGAAATAGAAAGTGGGATGTTGATTTGGAAATAGCGTTTTCCATTCTTACATACCCATTCTCCGTAATTGTGAGTACCTGTAATTTGATTCATACGTTCAAATCTTGGAGTAATGATTTGATTCCAGACATCTTTGATGCCCCATTCCTTTTTTAGACGATCTGTGATACTGCCATTAGTTGCAATAATATTCTTTGATATAGCTTCTTCATCATTATTTCGTTCACGTACGAGATGTGAAAAAATTTCCAAAGCCTTTTTTGCCATATAGCGGCTATCATTCAATTGTCGGTTTATAAAAGTATCCGGAATATCTTCCATGAGAAGTTTTTTCATCTTTCCATGATTACGTGAATAATGTTGCTTTACAAATTCTTCATATTGTATTTTATCTAAAATCCTGAAGCTTTTTCCTAGTGATCCTGGAATGATACTGCCACCTTGCTTAGTAATAAATTCATAGCCTAGCATACGTCCTTTAGCTTTATTTACTTCGCTTTCACAGATTACTT
>DMYZ01000263.1 GCA_003483565.1 Prevotella sp. | reverse complement strand
GATTGTTTGTCTCCATAAAAAGCTATTTTTTCCTTTTATCATCTTTTGTCACAAAAATAGAAACTATTGCAACCAAGCCTGTCATTCCGAAAATGCCGGCAAACCACTGATGATTTAAATAAAGAGCAAATCCAGCTACACCCATAAAGACGACAATAGACAAAAAGGCAAAAAACATTCCCAAAAAATTTATTCGCCCCGTTCTGCGTTCTACATAACTTATTATCTTTAGTTTTTTCATGTCTGAGCAATGACGATGCTCTTGCTCCTTTTCCGATGCTGTTATAAAATAATCAATAAACTTAGGGTCTATATCTTTATATTTTTTGAGTTCCTCCGCTGAAGGCATGGAACTATCCTCTACCGTGACCGTCTGTTCCAATTGATTACCAACACTGTTGCCGTTTGATACGTGAGTTTCGCTGCGTTTTATTGATTGTTTCGCCATTTTTCTTTATAACTTTATTAAAACCACTACGCATATCACGCCCTATTTTTTCACGATCTGAACGTAAATTTGTTGAATTTGATTTTGAATTTTCAAACATATCCCGATAAATTTCCTTGACAGAATCAGATTTTGCATCATATTCACCCAATGAAGCTTGACGAAATATTTTCACTCCATTTGACATAAAATGTTTAACGTCTTTAATTATGCACATACTGTATTCTCTTTTGTTTGATTTCAACTACAAAGTTAGCAAATTAATTAAGACAAACAACGTTTTATGTGTTAAAGTGTAATAGCAGTGTTAATTATTACTATTATGTAATCAATTAAAACGGTAATATTTTATCACAGAGCACCGTAATGATTCCGATTCTCAGCAGCGAACATTCTCATTCCTTTGTTCGGTCTATACCAAGGATAATATTCCAAATACTGACATGGCAAAGAATCTTAAAGGAAGCATGGCGGTAAGCCGCCATTTTCTTCACTTCAGATACTCATCCAGGAAATGTAACATCTTTAACTGAACATCCTTATGACAACTGTGAGGAATATCCCATATCTCCGTATCTAATTTATCATCCGCTCCCTGACTTTTCCATACTTCATGCATCTCCTCAAACGCCTTTTTCACCCCGCGTACAGGAAAGAGATGATCTTCCGTTCCGTCAATAAACAACATCGGCTTAGGTGCCGCTATAGATGCCACATCCGGATAATCAAGATACTGGCGGAGACCGGGAAGACAATTTGCGAATCCACCATATTCCCGTTTCTTGTCGGCTGTACTCATCTGTACATCCGTCGTTACCATCCAGCAGACAGATACTCCCACTTTGATCTTGTCACTTAAAGCCGAAAGCATCCATGCACGATAAGCCCCCATGGAACATCCCATACATCCTATACGATTCTTATCCACATAAGGCAATGTCGCCAGAAAGTCTGTAGAAGCAATATCGTCATAATGCATGAAACCACAAAGATCACGGCCCAGCATCATCATATTTCCTGCAATGACCTCCCTCTTCTGTGGAGTTTCCGATGTCTTCTGTGCCTCTGCCGGGACAGCAGATAACAGCAGAAAGACTGTCGTCAATAAAAAGTTTTTTAATACCATATACATTGTAACGCGATAATGCTATTTTGGGAACGTTATATTTTCTTTAAACCAACACGTGCCATAGTAATAACTATGACACGCACTTTTTATTTTCTTAAATAAACTTTCATTTTCCGATCCCAATACTTTACGAAGTAATGAATATAGAAATTAAAAAGAGGTGACCACATTACTTCCCTTGGATTATGCATAAATAGTCTCAGGTTCAATTTTTCTCTTTTCAGATACCTTCTTAAATGACCCTTAGCATTATAAATATCTTTCACCCGATTATCATACTTGCCAAAATTACCGGCACGAAGAATCTCTCCCAGCACAAACTTTCCTTCTTTCTCATCCGGTATGACAAAAAGATACTCCATCGAAAGACCTAAAGTATTATGCATGATATACATAATGGCTTTCGTAAACTTCAATACATGGAAAGCCTTCATGTTCTTTATTACTTCCGTCGTATCTACACCTTCCTTATGAGCCTTCTTCAATAAACAGGAGCATTCTTATAAATAGGATAATCAACATGATGATATTCTACTTCTCTTGGGCAGCATTCCTTACAAACATATTTCACGATTTCTTTACGTCTCTTAGACAATGTTTCCAACTTCAGCTTCTTTGATTTCTTCGGCCACACCCAGATATCAATATCTCCGGAAGTCCTTATATATGGGTCCGGATACATTAAAGCATTCCCCTGGCCTTTTAATATACATGATGCAAAACCATCTTTCTCAAAAGTATGACAAATTTGAACACACCTGTTATATAGTTCCGTGTTATTTATTTTTATTTTCTGTACCAGAGCCATCCATGCCAGTACATCATCGTCACCGGTCCAATATTTCAATTCCGGCCGGTTTTCAGAAGCCATCATCTTCTGAATTCCCATCCAATATATACCAACAATGGCATGCCTTTTGGCAAAAGCCAAGAGATCATGCCATTGTATTTCAGATGCACTTTGAGGAACAACTGTGGAATCTGCATTCAGACTATATCGTCAAAATTCTAGATAATAGTAAAGAGAGTTTTGTTTCAACAAAAATATATATTTGAATATTTACGCACATCTCTTATTTTATAATAATTATTTACTTAAGACCAAATAAAAATGTGGTAACTTTATATCTTTTAAAGAATTA
>DMYZ01000099.1 GCA_003483565.1 Prevotella sp. | reverse complement strand
TTCAAGAGATTGTAGAAAATGTATGGTATCAGGTACCAAACGAATAGATTGACAAAATGCTTGGCGGGCTTGTCCTGACCGGTGGGGGATCTAATCTCGTAGGAATTGAAAAAGCATTTTGCAATCATACCCATATTGAGAAAATTCGTATTGCCAAAACTATCACACAGACCATTAATGCCAACGATCCTCTTATCAATAAAAAAGACGGTACTCTCAATACTGTATTGAGCTTGTTGGTCAAAGGAGACATGAACTGCGCCGGTGCGAATGTTGAAGTTGCCAATGATCTCTTTAGCCCGGTCAATCCGCATCCTCAAGTACAACCTGTTCCAGAGGTCCGTACAGCCAGAGCTATCAATGATACCATAACAAGTGGTGTTGTTCTGACGGCTGCAGAAAAGCAGAAAGCAGAAGAAGAAGAGCGCAAGAAGAAAGAGGCTGAAGAAGCTGAAAGACTGAGAAAGGAAAAAGAAGAACGCCGACAGGCTGAAGAAAAAAAGAAAAACAGTTTCTGGTATAAAACTGTCAATGGTCTGAAAAATTTCGGCAAGAGAATGATTGAACCTGAAGATGAATAGGGTTTATACCATAATTTCCGAATTAAATATTTCTATGTTGAACAAGAAACCTATTGACAATGACTGAAGAAAATAAAAATCACAATATACTTGATTTCGGAGAACCGGATCAGGAACATAGCATCATCAAAGTGATTGGTGTTGGTGGTGGTGGTGGAAATGCTGTCAATCACATGTATCGTGAAGGTATCCACGATGTTACTTTCGTACTCTGTAATACAGATGCTCAAGCACTAAATGATTCACCGGTACCGGTGCATTTGCAATTAGGCAAAGAAGGACTTGGAGCCGGAAACAAACCGGAAAGAGCTAAGGAAGCAGCAGAAGAAAGCATTGAGGATGTACGCCATATGCTCAATGATGGAACAAAAATGACATTCATCACTGCAGGGATGGGAGGTGGCACCGGTACAGGTGCTGCACCTGTCATAGCCCGTGAGTCCAAGAAAATGAACATTCTTACGGTAGGTATCGTTACTATACCGTTCCGTTTTGAAGGGGAACGTAAAATTGACCAGGCCCTTGACGGCGTGGAAGAAATGTCAAAACACGTAGACGCCCTCTTAGTCATCAACAATGAACGCCTTCGTGAGATCTATCCTGAGCTTACGGTTCTAGATGCTTTCGGAAAGGCCGACGACACACTGAGTATAGCAGCTAAAAGCATTGCCGAAATTATCACCAACCACGGCTTAATCAATCTTGACTTCAATGACGTTAAAACCGTATTGAAAGATGGTGGAGTGGCCATCATGAGCACAGGCTACGGAGAAGGTGAAAGCCGTGTTAAGAAAGCTATTGATGATGCACTGAACTCACCACTGTTAAATGACAATGATATCTTCAATGCCAAAAAGATTCTGTTGAGCATCAACTTCAGCAGTGAGAAGAATGACAATCAAGGTCTGATGATGGAGGAGATGAATGATGTCAACGACTTTATGGCCAGATTTGGCAGCGACTTCGAAATCAAATGGGGATTAGCTCTGGATCCTGAATTAGGAAAGCAAGTTAAAGTCACTATCCTGGCTACAGGTTTCGGTTTGGAAAATGTTGATGGAATGAACAACCACCTGAATGGTCGTCACACCCAGGAAGAAGCCAACCGTATTGCCGAGGAAGAAGAAAAAAAAGAGGAGAAGCGCCAGCGCCGTAACCACTATTATGGTGATGACAATAATAACAACGTGCATAAACGTAGGCCACATATCTATATTTTTAGTTCTGAAGATCTTGACAATGAGGATGTTATCATAGCTGTAGAGAATACTCCTACCTATAAAAGGACTCGCCAAAAGCTTCAGGAAATCAGTAAATTATCCAGAGGGGATAATACACTTGACAATAATACAGAAGACAGGGACAATAACGATTCCAATCCTGGAATAATAAGTTTCGCTTAAATAAAATATATTATGACACTTTTTGATCAGATTAGTGAAGACATTAAGGCGGCAATGAAAGCCAGAGACAAAGTTCGCCTCGAAACATTGCGCAACATCAAGAAAGTCTTTCTTGAAGCTAAAACAGCACCAAATTCTGACTTTGATGACACTGCAGCCATCAAAATCATTATGAAACTTGCCAAACAGGGTACGGAAACAGCCAAGACATACAGTGACAACAATCGTCAGGATCTCGCAGATGAAGAGCTCGCTCAGGTCAAAGTAATGGAAGAATATCTTCCTAAGCAGATGTCAGAAGGAGAAATCACTGTAGAAATTAAAAATATTATAGCTGCAGTAAATGCTTCTTCAATGAAAGACATGGGCAAAGTAATGGGACAGGCATCAAAAAAACTGGCGGGTAAAGCTGACGGCTCGTTGATCGCCAAAATCGTCAGACAACTTCTTGCCTAGGTAAACAAAGCTTTGAAAACATCCAGGCTATGCATATCCCGAAAAGAAGGGATATGAAGCTTATAATAATGAATGATCACCTCTATACACTGATTCCGTTCTTCATGGCTTAATGTATAGAGGTGCATCGTTTTATAGGTAAGTTTCATTATATTCTTCATCTTGACAGCTTCTCCGGCTGCAATATAATCAGTATGCAGTGGCAGAGTTGAAAGAAAGCATCCATTTCGCATATCAAAAATATCTCCTGAGCTATAATCTTCCAAATTAGGATAAAAACCCAGGAAAGCAGACAGATGTATCATAAAAACAAGATGAAAGTTGGAAAATGAATTTACAGCTGTATCCAGCCATTCAATACTTTTCTGAATGTAAGTAAAAAGAGGGATGTTCTTCTGCTCGTTTTTTATAGCATAGAGGAGAAACTCAGCTACAAACATCGCTATTGATAATTTGTAAGGATCAAAAGGGATAGACAAAAGAGGGGGATCAATTGACAGATCACGAAAATGTTGCATCCCCGCTTTTGGACGATAGTCATAGACAACGCGTAAAATAGTAAGAGGCTGAAAGAACTGCTTTTTAATTTTCCCTTTTGAAGAAGACGATACATGACAGATAAAGGTAAGATATCCCTGCCCTTCCGTAAAAACATCAACAATACGTTGATTGTCTCCATACTTCAGAGAATGAAGTACGATAGCTCTCGTTTCTGTCAACATTCCTTCTAATGCTACGTTATTTTAAAGCAAAAATACAAAAACATAACGATTCGGAAGAAAAATTATCAATAAAATTTGCGAGATCCGAGTTTTTATCTTAACTTTGCACCCGCAAAACAGGTTAAGGTCCCTTCGTCTATCGGTTAGGACGAGAGATTTTCATTCTCTAAAGAGCAGTTCGATTCTGCTAGGGACTACTAGAAAATAAAAAGAATTCAAAGATGGCAAATCACAAATCATCAATCAAGAGAATCCGTCAGGATAAGAAGAAGGCCTTGCATAACAAGTATTATGCAAAGACTATGCGCAACGCTGTCCGTAAGTTGCGTGCCACTTCTGACAAAGCCGAAGCCGTTAAGCTTTATCCTTCTGTGCAGAAGTTGTTAGACAAATTGGTTAAAACCAATATCATTCATAAGAACAAAGCCGCAAACCTGAAATCAGGCGTAGCTCTTTATATCAACAAATTGGCTTAATCACCAATTTTAGAGAATTGAAAACAGGGTTGTAATTTCAAAGAAATTACAACCCTGTTTTTTATATGCTTTTACCCCCTTTTTGCCTCTTAAATATTTCCTTATATCGTTGCTTTTTAGTATCTTTGCACATAAATAATACTAATCAGAACAAATGGCAGAAAATCAGAATAGCGAGAATCAATACTCGGCCAGTAACATTCAAGTTCTGGAAGGACTTGAAGCGGTACGCAAGCGCCCGGCTATGTACATTGGAGATATCAGTGAAAAGGGGCTTCATCACTTGATCAACGAAACTGTTGACAACTCTATTGACGAAGCTATGGCCGGCTATTGTACCGATGTTGAAGTTACCGTCAATACAGACGGCTCTGTCACCGTAGAAGATAATGGACGTGGTATTCCTGTAGACGAGCACAAGAAATTGCATAAATCAGCCCTCGAGGTGGTTATGACGGTTCTCCATGCCGGTGGTAAATTTGACAAGGGATCCTATAAAGTCTCAGGAGGTCTTCATGGTGTAGGTGTCAGCTGTGTCAATGCACTGTCCACTCACATGAAGTCTCAGGTATTCCGCGATGGTAAAATCTACCAACAGGAATATGAGAAGGGAAAGCCTTTATATTCTGTCAAAGTCGTTGGTACAACAGAAAAACGTGGTACCCTACAGCAGTTCTGGCCGGATCCTACCATTTTCACTACTGTCACTTTTCAGTGGGATATCATTGCACGCCGCATGAGAGAGCTTGCTTACTTAAATGCAGGCATAAGAATTACACTCACAGACCTTCGTCCTGACCCTGAAACAGGCAAGACGCGCCAGCAAATATTCCACGCCAAAGACGGACTGAAAGAATTTGTCCGCTACATAGACCGTCACCGTACTCATCTGTTTGATGATGTTATTTACCTGAAGACAGAGAAACAAGGCGTTCCTATGGAAGTCGCCATCATGTACAATACGGACTATTCCGAAAATATCCACTCCTACGTTAACAATATCAACACGATAGAGGGTGGTACTCACCTCACAGGCTTTCGTGCAGCCTTGACCCGTACACTGAAAGCATATTCCGATAATGATCCATCTATTTCCAAACAAATACAAAAAGCGAAAATAGAAATTGCCGGAGAAGATTTTCGTGAAGGTTTGACAGCTGTCATCTCTATCAAGGTAGCAGAGCCACAGTTTGAAGGTCAGACAAAGACTAAACTGGGCAACAGCGAAGTTGCCGGAGCTGTCCAACAGGCTGTAGGTGAAGCCTTGCAGAATTATCTAGAAGAGCATCCTTTGGAAGCTAAAGCTATCTGCGAAAAGGTCATTCTTGCTGCTACCGCACGTATTGCAGCCCGTAAAGCTCGTGAAAGCGTGCAGCGCAAGAGCGTGCTGACAGGTGGCGGGCTCCCCGGAAAATTAGCAGACTGCTCGAATAAAGATCCTAAAGACTGTGAAATATTCCTCGTCGAGGGTGATTCCGCAGGTGGCTCAGCCAAGCAGGGTCGTGACCGTTATACTCAGGCTATCCTGCCTCTTCGCGGTAAAATTCTGAATGTAGAGAAAGTGCCATGGCATCGCGTCTTCGAAGCCGAATCTGTTATGAACATCATCCAGAGTATCGGCATCCGTTTCGGCGTTGACGGCGAAGATGACAGAGAAGCAAACATCGATAAACTCCGTTATGACAAGATTATCATCATGACCGATGCCGATGTCGATGGTTCTCACATCGACACGCTTATCATGACTTTATTCTTCCGTTTCATGCCGAAAATTATAGAACAAGGACATCTGTACATTGCTACACCTCCTCTCTACAAGTGTACCTATAAAAATAAAGTCAGCGAATACTGTTACACAGACCATCAACGGCAGGCTTTTCTTGATAAATACGGCAACGGAATAGAAGATGGCAAGAGTATTCACACCCAACGTTACAAAGGTCTGGGCGAGATGAATCCTGAACAACTTTGGGAGACAACTATGAATCCGGGCAGCAGACTCTTAAAGCAAGTTACCATAGATGATGCCGCGACAGCTGATGAAACCTTCTCCATGTTAATGGGTGATGATGTCGAGCCTCGTCGTGAATTCATTGAACAAAATGCGACTTATGCTAATATTGACGCGTAAATTTATTCTTTTAAAATAATTAGAGGCGGACTTTTTTTGTCCGCCTCTTCTTTTTACCCCGTGTGAAATGAAGACCATAATATTTTTTTCCCTTTTCTTCTTATACACGCTCCTGCCGACAACGGCACAAGAGTTTGGCTGCCACTGGATATGCAGTCATGATCCGGACGATACGACCCAGATACAGTTCAGACGTATTTATTTCAGCTACAGCAAACCCAAGCAGGCTTCTCTGACCATTATCAGCACAGGACGGTTTCAAGTGTATGTAAATGAAAGAAACATTACTGGTGACGTTCTTATGCCATCCATGGACTCCGTAAGAGGAACATTAAAAGGGCTAACCTTTGACATCACCCGCTTCCTGCAACCTGAAAAGAATACTATTGCCGTATGGTATTCACCCCAAAAAGGAATATGTTCAGACAAACAATTATCTCTGTCTTATTTCGGCAAAACAGCTTACGATACTAGTTTTTGCTATAATACAGACGGCACATGGGATTGCCGCTCTACAGGGGCATACACACTGCCGGGCAATCGAGAGTATGTCAATGGAGAAAAAGAATGTCCTGATTGGAAAAGTGATGACAGCGGATATTTAAAATGGGAGAAAGCTTGGTATTCCTCTGACACAACAACGTATGCCTGCCATTGGGAATCGTCCTTTTACCCGTCACAGAAAATCACTCATATCATCTACCCTGTCAGCACCTATAGCGACAGTCTGGGATACCATATTGATTTTGGAAAAAGATTTAAGGGATGGATTAGATTAACGATAAGGGATGCCCGTCCCGGAGAAGAAATCCATATCGGAGGGTTAACTTATATCTGTAATGGTCAGATGGACGAACAGGCCTGCCGGCGTTTCACTTTCGACACACAGAAAGAGGTCATTATATCTGGTGACAGAAATTTCAAAGCCAGCCAGATTCAATCTATAGAAGGCCTTGAAATACAATCTTATTTCCATCAAAGTTATCTCTATTAGTAACTTATCGGTGATTTTCAGGCATCAATATAGCCGTCTTTGCGCAGTTGATCGGCTATTTGAAGCAACTCCTTATACCATTCGGCTCCAAACCTTCTGGTTAAAGGACCTTTCAGAAATTTATAAAGAGGAAGATTCAATTCTCTTCCCTTTTTCACTGCATCCTTACAGATATTCCAGCGATGATAATTTATTCCATAAAGATGATTACCAAAAGACTTTTCACGAACAGGATAAAGTGCACAGGATATCGGCTTCACAAATTTTGTCTTACCCTGACGGAAAGCCCTTTCCAGAGAACACAGGCAAGTACCCTTTTCATAACAGGTAAAGACACAATCCTTGCCCTGTACAATACTTGTCACCAGATCACCTTCACTGTCAGTATAAGCCACTCCTTGCTTGTCAACAACAGATTGTGCAGAAGCTGACATCTCGTCCCATACATTATCCAGTACATTTTCTATTTCCCCAATCTCATCCATCGTTACAGGAGCACCGGCATCACCTTCTACACAGCATTGCCCTTTACAGGCATCAAGATTACAACAGAATTTTTCAGTGAAAATATCCGGAGAGACAAGTACATTACCTACTTGCAGAATATGCAGTTCTTTTTTCATTTTACCATTCTATGGGAGTCTCCCCATTTTGCTTCAGATACTCATTACAACGGGAAAACTGATGATTGCCGAACCACCCGCCACGATTGGCTGACAAAGGAGACGGATGCACCGACTGGAGAATAAGATTCTTCGAGCCGTCAATATAAGCAGCCTTACTTCGCGCATAACTTCCCCAGAGTAAATATACGACATGCTCCCGATCACGGTTAAGGGATTGGATAGCAGCATCCGTAAACTGGCTCCAACCTAGTTTCTGATGGCTGTTCGCAGCATGAGACCTTACGGTAAGGGTAGCATTAAGCAAGAGAACTCCTTGTTTCGCCCAACGGCTCAAATCACCGTTTTTGGGCATGGACGTTCCAAGATCCATCTGTATCTCTTTAAAGATATTAATCAGTGAAGGAGGCATCATCACACCATCAGGGACAGAGAAACTCAATCCCATGGCCTGTCGGGGCTCATGATAAGGATCCTGACCGATAATCACCACCTTCACCTGATCAAAAGGGCAAAGATTGAAAGCATTGAAGATAAGATGTCCGGGGGGATAACACGCATAGTGCATATATTCCTCGCGTACATAGTTGGTCAGATCGATGAAATATTGCTTATCGAATTCTGCACCAACATGCTCTCTCCAACTATCTTCAATCTTTACGTTCATTTTATCTATATTTTATTTATCTGAGATAAGACATTCACCTGTCATATCTGCAGGCTGTTCCAGTCCCATGATATGCAGGATAGAAGGAGCTACGTCTGCAAGACGACCGTCCTTTACCCTGGCAGAATTATTATCTGTTACATAGATGAAAGGTACCGGGTTGAGTGAATGTGCGGTATTCGGAGTTCCATCCGGATTGATGGCATTGTCGGCATTGCCGTGGTCTGCAATAATGAGGGCTTCATAACCTGTAGCCTTGGCAGCCTCGATAACTTCACTTACGCATTGGTCAACAGCAACTACGGCCTTGGCTATAGCGTGATAAATGCCGGTATGGCCTACCATGTCGCCATTGGCAAAATTGACTACAATGAAATCATACTTGTCATCCTTTATCGCTGCAACCAGTTTGTCTTTTACCTCGAAGGCACTCATATCCGGTTTCAAGTCATAAGTAGCTACCTTTGGAGAAGGTACAAGGATACGGTCCTCACCTTCAAAAGGCTCCTCACGGCCGCCATTGAAAAAAAAGGTAACATGAGCATATTTCTCTGTCTCTGCAGTATGAAGCTGCTTTTTGCCTAGTTTGCTCAAATATTCGCCCAAAGTATCCTGAACATTCTCTTTCGGGAAAAGAACATGTACATTCTTGAAATGGGCATCGTATGGAGTCATGGTATAATACTGAAGATTTTTTACCGTATGCATTCCCTCTTCAGGCATATCCTGTTGGGAAAGGACCTCTGTCAGTTCCTTGGCGCGGTCATTACGGAAATTCATGAAGATGATGACATCTCCATCTTCGATCTTGCCGTTTACTCCGGCGTTATTAATTGGCTTGATGAACTCATCGGTCACACCGTCAGCATAACTTTCTTCAACGGCCTTAGCCATATCATCAGCCTGCTTGCCTTTTCCTTCCACCAGAAGATCATAAGCTTCTTTCACACGGTTCCAACGCTTGTCACGGTCCATAGCATAAAAACGTCCGATGACAGAAGCAATCTTTGCGCCGTTCTTGTCACATTCTTTCTGAAGTTGTTCTATGAATCCCTTTCCGCTCTTAGGATCAGTATCACGGCCATCCATAAAACAGTGTACATAAACATCTTTCAGACCATATTCCTTACCGATCTCAACAAACTTGAAAATATGAGCCATTGACGCATGCACGCCGCCGGTGGAAGTCAGACCCATGATATGAAGTTTCTTTCCGGTCTTCTTTGCATAACTATAAGCTGCTACGACCTCCTTGTTCTTCAGAATATCCCCTGACTCACAAGCTTTGTTGATTTTAACGAGATCCTGATAAACGACACGACCTGCGCCGATATTGAGGTGGCCCACCTCAGAGTTGCCCATCTGCCCGTCAGGAAGACCTACATTCTCCCCGGAAGCCTGAAGCTGGGAATGCGCAGAAACGGCATTCAAATAATCCAGATATGGAGTTGGTGTATTGTAAATAACATCACCTTCTCCGTGTTTACCGATCCCCCATCCGTCGAGAATCATCAATAAAGCTTTCTTTGCCATAACTAAATTAATTTATTTCTATCTATTGTTCTTGCAAATGTAATAAGAATCCACCAAACGGCGAAATAATAAAAGAGATTTATCGCAGCTTTTCTGCCGCATACTGCCCCATGAGTTTATAGCCTTCGGGATTGGGATGCAGCCAGTCACTCTCATAAGCTTTCTGAAGTTTTTCCTTGTCCTCCGGATCCCG
>DMYZ01000024.1 GCA_003483565.1 Prevotella sp. | reverse complement strand
GGATGCATTACCCTTAAGTTTGATTTTGCGCTCTTGAGCATGTCATTAGACAGACAGTAGGCGTTCTTCACTTTCTCATATTCCATCAAATCACTGAAACGTTCCTTCTGTACTCGTGTCATATAGAGGATGTCTGCATCAGCAATGATCTTTTCGTTAAATGCCGTATGTTCTACAAACTTAATGTTATGTTCCTTACAGTACATTTTGTACTCATTAGGCATAGCAAGTTCTTCAGGAGCAATAAAATGAAATGTCGGATTGAAATGTCGCATTGCGGTAATAAGAGAATGAACTGTGCGACCGTATTTCAAATCTCCAACCAAATAAATATTCAGATTTTCCAGTGTACCTTGAGTCTTGTAGATAGAGTAGAGATCCAGCAGACATTGTGAAGGATGCATGTGAGCACCATCTCCGGCATTGATGATTGGAACAGGGGCTACTTCACTGGCATATTGCGCTGCGCCCTCGATATAATGCCTCATGGCAATGATATCAGCATAATTACTTACCATAAGAATGGTATCTTTCAGCGTCTCGCCTTTAGTTGTACTTGAAGTCTTGGCATCGGAGAAACCTATAACTCGGGCACCGAGTCTGTTGGCTGCGGTCTGGAATGATAGTTGGGTTCTGGTGGAAGGTTCAAAGAAAAGCGTTGCCACTACTTTTCCCTTTAACAATTCTCTGTTTGGATGAAGCTCAAACTCATGCGCCATCTCAAGAAGATACATGATCCTCTCTTTGGAGAGGTCGGCAATCGTTACAAAATGATGTTTTTCCATTTTTTTGTTGATTGTTTCGAATTCAGTTGCGAAGGTACACATAATTTTTTGTTTAATGGCGTTTTTTCCGAATAAAGTTGTACTTTTGCATTAATAAATTCGAATTTACTAATGAGAAAAGCTTTTATCCACTTCTTTTGGGGAGTGCTTATCATATTTATCATATTTACCGCGACGGCTTTCACTGCTATTTGGGCTGGATGGATCGGTTATATGCCTGATATCAAGGATTTGCAGAACCCGATCAATCGCTTTGCTTCGCAAGTGTATTCTTCTGATGGTAAGGTTATAGGCACTTGGAATGTGAACAAGGAAAATCGTATTGTGATTCCTTATTCCAAGATATCTCCTAATCTTGTTCACGCTTTGGTCGCTACTGAAGATGAGCGCTTCTATGAGCATTCGGGTATTGATTTCATTGCTTTGGGGCGCGCTATAGTCAAGCGTGGCTTATTTGGCCAGGTAAGTGCCGGCGGTGGTTCTACGATCACACAGCAATTGGCCAAACAGTTATATTCAGGTACAGCCCAGAGTACAGCGCAGCGCTTGCTCCAGAAACCTATAGAATGGGTTATTGCTATTAAACTGGAACGCTATTATACCAAAGATGAAATTATAGCTCTTTACCTTAATTATTTTGATTTCCTTCATAACGCTGTCGGTATCAAGACAGCTTCCAATACTTATTTTGGCAAGGAACCTAAGGATCTTACTGTAGATGAGGCTGCTACTTTGGTAGGCCTTTGCAAGAACCCGTCCTATTTTAATCCCGTCCGTTATCCGGATCGGTGCCGCGACCGGCGTAATATCGTTCTTGGACAGATGCTGAAGGCTGGCTATCTCTCTCAGAATGAATATGATCAGCATTGCGAAGAACCGCTTACACTTAATTTCCATCGTATTGATCATAAGGATGGATCGGCTACTTATTTCCGTGAGTTCCTTCGCCAGTATATGATGGCAAAAACTCCAAATAAAGATGATTATCCGTCATGGAACAAGAATCAGTATGTACTTGACTCTATAGCCTGGGCGACAGATCCTCTTTATGGCTGGTGTAATAAGAATTTCAAAAAGGACGGTTCTCCTTATAATGTGTACACTGATGGCTTGAAGGTTTTCACAACAATCAATTCTCACATGCAGCAGTATGCCGAGGAGGCTGTCTATGAGCATGTGGCAAGAGTCTTGCAGCCTGCTTTCGATAAGGAAAACCGACAGAAACCGAATGCTCCTTTTACAGATAAGCTGACTCCGCAGCAGGTAAGGGTTATTCTGAATCGTTCTGTTCAGCAGAGTGAACGTTATCGTAATATGAAAATGAACGGAGCTTCGGAGGCAGAGATCCGCCATGTTTTTCGTACACCTGTTGATATGACCATTTTTACTTATCATGGAGATATTGATACGACCATGAGCCCGCTTGACAGTATTCGCTATTACAAGTCCTTCTTGCGTGCCGGTTTTATGAGCATGGACCCCAAGACGGGAGCCGTGAGAGCTTATGTCGGTGGTCTTGATTATACACATTTTATGTATGATATGGTTATGGGAGGACGTCGTCAGGTTGGTTCTACAATAAAGCCATTCCTTTATTCCCTGGCGATGGAGAATGGTTTCTCTCCTTGTGACAAGGCCCCTAACGTGCAACGTACATATATGGTTGCCGGGCAGCCTTGGACACCTCGAAATTCCAGTCATGACCGTTATGGGCAGATGGTGACCTTAAAATGGGGACTGGCCCATTCCAATAACTGGATCTCGGCATATCTGATGAGTAAACTGAGCCCGCAGCAGTTTGTCTCTTTATTGCATGACTACGGTATAAACAATCCGGACATTCATGCATCCATGGCATTGTGCCTGGGGCCTTGTGATGTATCTGTAGCGGAGATGGTAAGTGCCTATACAACATTTGCCAACCATGGGATCCGTACATCTCCGATGTTTGTCAGTCGTATAGAGGATCGTGATGGCAATGTCATTGCTCAATTTCAACCACGTATGAACGAAGTTATCAGTGCTGACTGTGCCAATAAGATGCTTGTACTTTTGCAGGGTGTTGTTGACGGCGGTACTGCTGGCAGATTAAGATATATATATCATTTCACAGGCCAGATGGGAGCAAAGACCGGTACTACAAACCGTAACAGTGATGGTTGGTTTATGGGCTTTACTCCTCAGCTTGTCAGTGGCGTATGGGTAGGAGGCGAAGACCGTGATATTCATTTTGACAGCATGGCGATGGGGCAGGGAGCTTCGACAGCTTTGCCTATCTGGGCTCTTTTTATGCAGAAGGTCTATGCTGATCCATCGCTGGGGTATCGTAAAGATGCTTCGTTTGATTTGCCGGAGGAATATGATCCTTGTTTGAAGACAGATAATTCTACAAGCCAAAATGATATAGATGAAGTCTTTGAATAATTTTTAATGTTGAGGGGTATGGAAGTGAAAGATGGATATATGCCTTTTATGGGCTATAAAACTTATTATAGGATAGCCGGTGAAAAAAGTGACAGGGCTCCTTTAGTCTTGTTGCATGGCGGACCCGGATCTACGCATAACTATTTTGAAGTCCTTGACAGATTGGCTGCAACAGGCCGGCAGATTATTTCTTATGATCAGTTGGGATGTGGCAATAGCTATGTAGAAGGACATCCGGAACTTTGGACAGTTGATACCTGGACCCGGGAGTTGATTGCTTTGCTTGATTATCTTCATCTAGATCATTTTCACCTTCTGGGGCAATCTTGGGGAGGCATGCTTTTGCTTGAATATCTTATTCAATATAAAAGTAAAAGGGTCAGTTCTGCTATCCTTTCCAGTACTCTTCCTGCCAGTTGGCTTTGGGGAAAGGAACAGCATCGTCTCATTAAATTTATGTCACAGGAAGATCAGGATGCTATCGAGCGGGCTGAAGCTACGGGTAATTATAATGATTCTGATTATGTTAAGGCTAATGATCATTTCATGGCTCAGCATTGTGCAGGACCAGTCACGCCAGACAGTCCGGGATGTCTTCGTCGTCCAAAGAAGGCCGGTGCCGAGAGTTATCTTTATGGTTGGGGCCCCAATGAATATACCCCATTAGGATCATTGAAAGATTTTGACTATATTGATCGGTTGGGGGAGATAGAAAATCCCTGTTTAATCATCAGTGGTACGAATGATCTCTGCACTCCATTGATAGCCAAGACGATGTATGACGGGATACCTGATAGCAAGTGGGAACTTTTCGATGGGGCTCGGCATATGTGTTTTGTAGAGCAGAATGATAAATACTGCAAAGTATTAAGTCAATGGATGAGTGAGCATGATTAGAGTATGAACCGTTTATTCTTTTTTTCTGTGTCGGTGTAGCCAAATAGCTAAACCCGTGAGGGGAAGGGATCCTGCTGTCAGACTTACGAGGAAAGCAATAACTTTACCGAATATACCCCCGATGCCCCCGGAATGTATATCATACGACATCATGAAAATTTTGTCTCCCCATGACTGCTTTTCTTTTTCTTGCCCATAGATTCCACCTCCCTTGACCGGCTTAAGACTATATCTGTCATAAAAATGATATTCATTTGTGTAATTTAATTCCGGACGGGGATTATAAACTATAGTATAGACCCCATCAACGGCCTGTGGAAGGTCGAAACGGAGGGATCCTTTCTTTCCTGTAGGGTAAGTGCGGGATAGTTTCTTCCAAAGAATCATCTCCACGTTTTTAGTGGTGTCAACCCTCGTAGTATCTGAAACCGGCATAGTCCATTCTTCATATTGTTTCCCTGTCAGGAGGATATAATAGTTTTTGGCAATTGAGCTAAAACTCCATGTCAGTCCGGTAAAGACAATGAGCAATATTGGAATCAGGGTTATTCCTCCCAGGGTGTTATGGAGATCATAGTAAAGCTTGCTCCTGCCGTGTCGGGTATCTATATGAAGCCGTTGCTTTATGGATTTTCTGTTCCATCTGCGAGGTATCCAAAGAAATATCCCCGTTAGCAGTTCTATAGCAAAAATGGCAATACTGCATGCGATGATGGGATGTCCTATCTGGTGAGGCAGCCATAGTGACCGGTGTCCTGCAAGGATAAAATGAAAAAATGACGAACCTGTGGGCTTATTTAATAGTTTGCCATTGTATGGATTAACATTAATCTCATTGTAGTCTGTTTTTGCAGAAGTGTAGGTTATGGTAGAAGGAGAGGGAACAGGCTGATAAGTGATACCAAGGATGTTTACATTCCTTTCTCGTTTTGTAGTTTCTAATGTTGATTTCACTTTTGCTCCAAGTACAGAAGGAGATAGGAGCGCCTCATTTGCAGCCGGAGCCACAGACTTGCTGCCCATGGCTCCGATCTCTTTGGAAAAAGCATAACATGCACCGGTAAAGGCCATAATGACCACAACTAGTCCGGATGAAAGTCCAAACCAAAGGTGTAGAGTCCTGATAATTTTCCTTTTTTTCATATTAGAAATTGTAAGTTACAGATAATCTGAAATTACGTCCGGGTTCAGATTGCCAGTAATAGAAGTTGCTGTATCTCGAACCACTTAAAAGATAGGCATTCATGATATTGTTGATATTAAGACTGATGGCAAATTTATCGTTCTTCCATCCCAAAGCTCCATCTACACGAATGTAATTGGGGAGAGCTTCCCCGTTGTCAGTACTGGTCCATGCCCATGTACTTCTGTCGAGGAGTGAAGTCTCTCCTAAAGATGCGGAGAACCCTTTTACCGGGCCACGTCTTATCTGATACTTTAACCAGATATTGAATTCGTGTTTTGCGTAACCTGGAAGACGAGTACCGACAGGGCTGCTGGGATCTTCGCTCTTGGTAACTTTATAGTCTGTAAAGGCGTAATTGGCGAGAAGGTTTATTCCAGGATAAATCTCACCGTTAAGATCGAACTCGATACCTTTGGATACAGATTGACCTACTTGAATGAGGTAATTCTCGCTGCCTGTGTTTTGTGGGTCAGAACTGGTCTGGTGATCTATGAGAATATGGTAAAAGGCAAGGGAAGTTTGTAGTCGTCCTCCAAACCAGTAACGCTTAATTCCAGCCTCCCAGTTGTTGCTCACAACAGGTTTGACACTTTTCCCACTTCTCTGGATTCCCATCTGAGGATTGAAGGTCTGGTCATACAGTGCATAAAAAGAAGTGAATGGGGTCAGAGAATAGGTAAGTCCGATACGAGGAGAAAAATGGTTGCAGTTCGTATAACTGGTACCATAGGATGCATCCTCTACATGTGTAAAGCGGGCTGCTAGAGTAAGTCGCACTTTATCATGGAAGAATCCGAGTACATCCTGCAAATACAGACCATAGTAGCTTTCAGAGATCTGTGTATTGTTAGCTCTTTCCTTAATGTCTTTGGAACGGTCGAAAGAGGCATATCCGTAATATGGGGTGCCGTTTGGAGTATCTTTAAATACATTGAAGGTACCTATACTGTCTAGTGTATGGCTCTGGTTCCAGTCGTACCATGCATGCTTGTCACCCATGTCGAGTCCGGCTAAAAGGATATGTGAGATTTTCTTCGTCTTGAAATTGCCATTCAGGTATATCTGCGCAAATTTCATTTCATTGAGTACATCCGCATTATTGACGTAACGTATCTCGTCACCATTGTTTTTTACAGATGAAGCCCAAAGTGAACTTCCCGTACGGTTATAGTTGAAATAAGCGGCTTGTGCCGTCAGTTTCCATTCTGTATTAAAATAGTGCTGGAAATTGATGATGGCGGTATGGTCATACGAGGTAGTCGGTTCCATACCCGGTTCCAGAAAGGAATAGTTGCGGGGCAGGGATCTATAGCCGTCTGGAGAGAATACATAGGTTCCGCCGATGTTGGAACTCTGCATGTATTGCAGATCATATTCAAAGGTCAGCATGTTTTTCTCATCTATCAGGTAACGTAATACCGGGGCTATGCTGTACCGTTTGCTAAACTCATTAGCTCGCATAGAGTTAGCCGACATGCCCATAAGATTCAGACGATAGAGCAGTTTATGGCTTTTGTCCAGATGACCATCGAGGTCCAGTGTCGTGCGGTAGAGGTCATAACTTCCGAGAGTAAGTCCAAACTGGCCCTTGTCCTCACCGGTCGGTTTCTTGGTAACGACATTGTAAAGTCCACTCGGTTCGCCATTTGACATCATGAAGCCCGCAGGACCTTTGACGAATTCGATACGGTCTACATAGCTCATGTCTTCAGTCATAGGCCCCCATGTGCTGGTGACATTCATCCCTTCCCGAAAAGCGGCGGCTCGTGAACCACGCATGTTGATGCGTACATAGTCGCTCCAGTGTTCTATTTTGCTCACACCACTTACGGTGCGTTGTATTCCTTCATCAGCAGAAAGAATAGAAAGATCATTAAGCAGATCTTTATTAATAACTTGGATATTCTGCGGAATTTGAAGAAGAGGTTGTCCGAGACGTAGAGAACCGGACAGTCTGGAGGATGTATATAGTGGTTTGTATCCATTAATGACAACCTCGTTTAATTTTTTTGTCGCATAGAGTGAAGTATCATTGACTTCGTTATCCTTTACATTCTCATAATCATCTTTTGCTGTGGCAGACATCGAAGATAATGTTCCCAGCATAAGAGCTATAAACAATTTTGCATTCATAAGATTTATCTGTCTAAATTATGCAGTAAATAATTCTATTTCCTAATAGCCTGCAAAGTTAGAAATAAATAATATCGTGTACAATACTTAAAAATAGGTAAATAATATGGATGCTTTTATTGTAAAAAGAGTATAAGGAGAAATCCTTTATCATGATGGCCCTATGGTAAAAGACTGTAATTTAGAGATATATAGATTTTGTATCTGTGAAATTTATATACCTATATATAGGTAGTAAGTGATATTTCCGTGTAGTATGTGAGTGGCACTTTATGGGATAATCTGTTTCAATTTGATTATGTTCAGATTGGCATTCAAACTTCAATATATTTGAAATTATAGATTCTTGTTAATTTTTTTACATCAAAAATCTTTATTTAAAAATATATTTATTACCTTTGCAGAATCTCACCAACACATATATATATAAAACGTATGTAGCGCGGAAGAGGGTATAAGCCCCCGGCCATGCGCTATGTGCGTTTTTATTAGTATGTAGGTGAGATGACTATTAATACAAGGCCGGGGGTTTCCCCTGTTTCGGTTGCCGTGTGATGGGAAATGTGAATACTATTTTATTCTATATTAAATAATCATTCAAT
>DMYZ01000260.1:627-4557 GCA_003483565.1 Prevotella sp. | reverse complement strand
ACTGCCAAACTCTCTTATTTTGGACGTCTGGATTATAGTTACAAAGACAGATATTATGCACAGTTTTCACTTCGTGCTGATGCAGCCGACCTTTCCATGTTACCTCATAATACCCGTTGGGGATATTTCCCCGCTGCATCACTGGGATGGACAATCTCAGAAGAGAAATTTTTTCAGCCATTGAAAAAAGTTTTTGACAGTGTCAAGTTTCGTGCCAGTTGGGGTGAAAATGGCAGCCTTTCTGCTCTAAGTAATTACAGTTACAGTACAGATATGATCTCATCAGGATATTATCCACTTACTTCAGGCAATAACTACACCAGCGGAGTAAGTCCCTCAACATTAGGCAATGATAACCTGAAATGGGAAACTTCAATACAGACTGACTTCGGACTTGACTTATATGCCTTCAACACCAGACTGAACTTTAGTGCAGACTACTTCAACAAGCGCACCAAGGACCTGCTGATTTGGAACACAACACCTTCATTGGAAATTGGTGGTGCTACATCACCTATTAATGCAGGTAATGTAAGTAATAAAGGTTTTGAATTTGAACTCGGATGGCATGACCATATCGGCCAGTTCCAATACAGTATCCGAGGAAATCTCTCTACCCTGACCAACAAAGTAACTTATATTGCCCCATCTATCACCCGTGTAGCAGGTACTACCTTCCACACTTATACGGTAACCTATTTTGAACAAGGATATCCCGTATACTACTTTCGTGGATACAAGTTTAAAGGCATTGACAAAAATACTGGTAATCCTACTTTTAAAGACCTTAATGGTGATGGCAAAATTACAGAGAATGATATGACCTGTATTGGCGATGCTATACCCAATTTCACTTATGGCCTTACTCTTACAGCAGCCTATAAAGGTTTTGACCTCACCGTTTTTGGCACAGGATCTCACGGAAATGATATTTATTGTTGTATCAACCGACCAGATATGGCGGCCTATAACAAGTTATATAGCTACTTCTACAAGGACCGTTGGACCGCCACAAACACTAATGGGACTCAACCCAAAGCAGGAGCCAACGATATGGATAAGTATGCAGTATCAAGTGCTATGGTCAAAAATGGTTCCTATTTCAAAATCAAGCAGATACAATTGGGTTACACCATTCCCAAGAAACTCTTACAGCATGTATTAATTGGCAATCTGCGAGTATACATCTCTCTTGACGACTACTTCACCTTCACCAAATATAAAGGTTTTGATCCGGAAGCAGCAGCCAGCACCACATCAGGTATGGGTGTTGACAAAGGAACCTATCCTATGTCAAAAAAACTTGTGTTTGGTGCAGATATTGATTTTTAGTACACACTTTAATATTGAATACAATGAAAATAAAATATTTATCTACACTTATCATTGCTCTCTTCGGTTTATTGATGGTAAGTTGTTCAGACCGTCTTAATATTGCAGAAAATGGTAACCGAGGAGGAGTGGACAAATTTTACTCTACAGACAATGAAGCCGATGAAGCTCTTGCTTCTTTATATATAAGTCTGCGTAGCAACTATTTTGACTGGTTCTTTGTCAAGAATATGCTTTCTGATGATTCCTGGACTGGTGGTGGCTCTCGTGGTGATAATTCACAGTTGGAGGGTCTCAATGAGTATACCTTTAGTACTGATAACAGCATGATAGGAGGTCTTTATAGTGCTCTCTATACAAATATATACAAGGCCAATTTGATTATTGACAAGGTTCATGGTACCTCTTCAGAAATGCAGCGGGATATAGCTGAGGCCAGATACTGGCGAGCATTCTGTAATTTCGAACTAGTCACACTCTGGGGTACCCCTCCATTGATAGACCATCTTCTCTCTACGAAAGAATATCGTCCATCCAATAGTACTCCTGCCAAATTGTGGGCTGCCGTAGATACTGATCTTAAAACAGCGATTAGCAGTAATGCCCTTCCTTCCAAGACCAGTGTAAACGATTCCATTACAGGTCAGCGTATTACCAAAGAAGCCGCTGAGGCTCTTTTAGGCAAATCTTATCTTTTCCAGGGCAAATATTCAGAGGCAGCAAGCATGCTGGACAAGGTCATTGAGAGTGATAAATACTGTCTTTATACAGGTGACTATTCTACTTTGCTCCATGCTGTTAACAATAATTGCTGTGAATCTATAGTAGAGCTTCAGATGCGCAATGATACCGAGCAAGAATGGAACCAAATGACCATGCTTTATCTGATGATAGGATGGCGTACCGATCATCTTAATATATCGGGAGACGCAGCTACAAATATTGCTACGGGCACTTATGGATTCATGAATCCTACCAAATCACTTTACAATGCTTTTGTATCTGATGAAGGTATTAATGGCTATCGACTGAAAAACACCATTCGCACCTATGCTCAAATGAACGACTATGGAGTAACTCTTCAATCCGGTATATCTCTTTATGGCAATGAAGGTTATTTTAATTGGAAGAATCGCTGTCTGAAATCAGACTGTATCACAGATGCTTCTTACTTTCAGGCACTGCAATATATTGACCTTCACTTCATGCGCTATGCAGAAGTATTGCTCATGGCAGCAGAGGCTAATCTGGAAACTGGCAACACGACTAAAGCTCTTAAATACACCAATTTAATTCGTAACCGTGCCAAACTCTCTTCACTCTCTACAATCACTCTCAGTGATATAAAATTGGAAAAACGACTTGAGCTCTGCTTTGAAGGTATCAGGTATCAGGATCTGATACGTTGGAACGATGCATCTACTGCATTGGCCAACCAAGGTGCGCAGATACCTTGCTATTTTTCCACAGGTGTATCTTATGATTATTCTAACAGCAATTACGGTTTTAAGGAGAAAAACAAACTCTTGCCTATCCCTTTGAAAGAGATAGAACTTAATTCTAATATTTCACAAAATGCAAACTGGTAAAAACAGACGATTATGAAAATGATAAAGCATATTATAAGCTTAATAGTCTTGACAGGTTGTATGGTTTCCTGTACAGATAATTCAATAGACAATCTGCATGGAGCATACTCAGATATAGTCAGATATACCTATACGTCAGCTTTAGCTAAGCCAACTACCAAATTAAAGAAAGGCATCAAGCAGTTGAATATAACATTAAGTGATGCCTCAGGAAATGATGCTGTTTTCAAGTTTGGTTCTAAAGAGTGGACTTTGGCTTCTGGTACCTATACAGCTGTCTCTACAATAGTTTCTAACTTGGACTTTGGAGGAACTATAGGCGGTAAGGCTATTTCTTCTGGTAGCATTGACGTCAACGCCATCGACTCTACCTATTATTTTAATGGTTTATTGACTCTCTCTGATAATAGTAAGGTTGTGATTAACTATAAAGGTAAACTCAGTTTTAAAGAAGGTATAGATGATCCCGAGGCAAGTGGATACACTTTTGCTGTTGTTACAGGAAGTGTTACCTTATTCGACGGGACTACTCACACATCAACTATTGTCGATGGTGTTACCCAATACGCTTTTACTATTAAGGATGAAAGTGGTAAACCTATTGCCCTTATTAATACTATCAATAATCCTGATTTGACAACGAACAGTCTTATCGGCACCTATACTGTCTCTTCTTCTGCAGCCTCAGCACAGACAGCAGGAGCAGGATATTGCTATCCAACTTATAATATAGCAGGAGGTACCTGCTATACAGATGACTCAGGGATAGTACAGTACATTACAGCAGGTACAATCACCATCAGTACAACTACTGACAGTGACGGCAAAACTCTTTATACATTTTCAGGATCCAACCTCTCCACTATATCGGCAACAGGCACTACGGTTACTGGCAATTCATTCAAGATCACTTACGCTACTATTGAATAATATCCTTAATATATAAATTAAACGATTATGATGTTAAAAAAATTATCTATTGTAGTTTATTACATTTTTTTATCCCTAG
>DMYZ01000260.1:0-551 GCA_003483565.1 Prevotella sp. | reverse complement strand
ACTTTCTGCTAAGCAGAATCAGCCCTATAGGCAAAATCATCTTGTTTCTATAGAAATAGGTACAGACCTTTCTGTCGACTTTCATCTAAAACCTTTCAGAGTTCAGAAGATAGAGATGTATCTGAAACAACTAGTGTGTTTACCCATTAACTTACCGTTATTATTCAAATAATTAAAATATATAAAGATGAAAAAACATATATTACTAACCGTAATTCTTTGCACCCTGTACTATGCTTCAAGTATCGCTCAGGAATCACTCTGGAGTGGCAGCCAATTAAAATCACCAGTTGTAAATCAAAATAGAACCGTAACTTTTAACCTTATCGCGCCAAATGCTTCAAAAGTCAGGGTAACAGGAGATTTTCTACCGACAGTTAAAATGAAGACTCCTTTTGGCGTTTTCGATACTCCAGATTCAGTTGATATGGTGAAGCATGACCATGGGATATGGACATACACCTCAAACCAGTTACCTTCAGAACTTTATAATTATAGTTTTGTCGTCGATGGTCTCAAATATCTTGATCCTTCCAACATTTATGTCAATA
>DMYZ01000116.1 GCA_003483565.1 Prevotella sp. | reverse complement strand
CATTCTTCTCATCATGGACATGATATTTCTTCGTTTTTTGAACGAATTTACCATAAATAGGGTGCATCTCCTTGAACTTAGCAACAATAACAATGCTCTTATCCATTTTGTTGCTTATAACAACACCCTGTCTAACTTTTCTTAAATTTCTTGTTTCCATCTGCGTCATTATTATTTGTTAAGTTCTCTTTGACGAAGTTCTGTTTTCATACGTGCTATATCACGACGAGCAGCCTTAATCTGAGATGGATTTTCAAGAGGAGTAATCTGATGATTCAGCTTAGTCTGATTCAGATTAGCCTCAGCCTCTGTGATCTTCTCTGCCAATGCTTTGGCATCAAGTTCTCTAACTTCTTTGATTTTCATAATTAAGCGTTTTTATCGTAATCACGTCTTACAACAAACTTTGTCTTAACAGGTAATTTCTGCGCAGCAAGTCGTAAAGCTTCTTTAGCTATATCAAAAGAAACACCTTCTACTTCGAAAAGAATACGACCAGGAGTTACAGGTGCAACCCATCCTGCAGGATCACCCTTACCTTTACCCATTCGGACATCAGCTGGCTTACGGGTAATAGGCTTATCAGGAAAAATGCGAATCCAAACCTGTCCCTGACGATTCATATATCTGTTTACGGCAACACGCGCAGCTTCAATCTGGCGGCTGTCAAGCCATTTAGCTTCAAGGGTCTTAATTCCAAAAGATCCAAAAGCTAATTGTGTACCTCTATGAGCGTTTCCTTTGTTTCCACGTCCATCTTGAGGTCTTCTATATTTTACTCTTTTTGGCTGTAACATAGTGAATTTTACTTTTAACGGTTATTGTTTCTCTTACGACTTCCACCGCGATTTGGACGACCGTTATTACGGTTGTTTTTACTCTCCTGTGTAAAGTTTGGCGTAAGATCACGCTTGCCGTAAACTTCGCCACGGCAAATCCATACCTTAATACCCAACAGACCCACTTTAGTAAGAGCTTCTGCCTGGCAAAAGTCGATGTCAGCACGGAACGTATGAAGAGGTGTACGACCTTCCTTCAGCATTTCCTTACGAGCCATTTCAGCTCCATTCAAGCGACCGGTAATCTGAACTTTAATTCCTTCAGCACCAGCACGCATTGTGTTGGCAATAGCCATCTTTATAGCACGACGATAAGCTACCTTTCCCTCAACCTGACGTGCGATATTATTAGCAACGATGGTTGCATCAAGCTCTGGTTTCTTTACTTCAAAGATATTGATCTGAATCTCTTTCTTGAAAAGATTTTTCAACTCTTCCTTAAGCTTATCAACATCTGCACCACCTTTACCAATGACGATACCCGGACGGGCTGTACAAATAGTAATGGTAACCAACTTCAACGTACGTTCGATAACAATACGAGAAACGCTAGCCTTAGCCAAACGCTCGTTAAGATACTTACGGATTTTCTGATCTTCGACAAGACTATCTCCAAAGTCCTTACCACCGAACCAATTTGAATCCCATCCACGAATTATACCAAGACGGTTACTTATTGGATTAACTTTCTGTCCCATTCTATTTATTATTTATCGTCGTTAGTTTTAGCATCCACGAAGAGGGTAACATGATTAGAACGCTTGCGAATTCTATAGCCACGGCCCTGAGGTGCCGGTCTCATACGTTTCATCGTAACACCTTCATCAACGAAGACTTTACTTACATATAATTCACCGTTTTCTGCTTTGCGGTTATTCTTTGTTTCCCAATTAGCAATTGCAGAACGAAGAAGTTTCTCCACATCTGCAGCAGCTTGCTTCTTTGAGAATCGAAGTACTCCAAGTGCGCGATTAACTTCCATACCACGGATCATGTCTACAACATAGCGCATTTTACGTGGAGAAGAAGGAACGCCTTTGAGCTTAGCGAAGTACAAATTTCTACGGGCTTCTTTAATTTTTTCAGCCACGATATGTTTTCTTGCTCCCATTATTTTTCTTGTTTAAATGGTTTTAACCCTTACTTTCTATTATTACCAGAGTGTCCGCCAAATCTACGTGTAGGAGAGAATTCTCCAAGCTTATGGCCTACCATGTTCTCTGTAATATAAACAGGGATAAATTTATTTCCGTTATGAACTGCAACAGTATGTCCCACAAAATCTGGGGAAATCATCGAAGCTCTGGCCCAAGTTTTAACGACTGACTTCTTGCCATTTTCATTCATGGCAAGAATCTTCTTCTCGAGTGATACGTTAATGTATGGACCCTTTTTTAATGAACGACTCATAATTTACTCTTTTATTTATTAGCTCTTTCAATAATATACTTGTTAGAAAGCTTCTTCGGTGCACGAGTCTTGAGACCCTTAGCATACAAGCCCTTGCGTGAACGTGGATGGCCACCACTCTGACGACCTTCACCACCACCCATTGGGTGATCAACAGGGTTCATAACAACACCACGGTTGTGAGGTCGGCGACCAAGCCATCTTGAACGTCCAGCCTTACCTGACTGTTCCAATGCATGATCAGAATTACCTACACTACCAATAGTAGCCTTACAAGCACTCAAAATCTGACGGGTTTCGCCAGAAGGGAGCTTAATAACACAATAACTGCCCTCACGAGAAGTCAACTGAGCAAAATTACCAGCCGAACGAACCAATAAAGCACCCTGTCCTGGACGTAATTCAATATTATGAATTACAGTACCAACAGGAATGTTTGCCAATGGAAGTGCATTTCCGACTTCTGGTGCAGCTTCTGCACCAGACATCAAGTTAGCACCTACCTGCAGTCCATTAGGAGCAATAATGTAACGTTTTTCACCATCTGCATAGTATAAAAGAGCAATACGGGCAGATCTGTTAGGATCATACTCTATTGACTTTACTACAGCAGGAACACCATCTTTCTCACGCTTAAAGTCTATTGCACGAAACTTCTGCTTATGGCCACCGCCAATATAGCGAACGGTCATCTTACCGGTGTTGTTTCGACCACCAGTAGAACGCTTACCGTAAACGAGAGACTTCTCTGGCACGGATGCAGTAAGATCCTCGAACGTGCCAATAACTTTGTGTCTTTGTCCCGGAGTTACCGGTTTAAATTTACGTACTGCCATTTTTATTTAATATTGCTGTAAAAATCTATTGAATCGCCATCTTTAAGAGTAACGATAGCTTTTTTGAACGCATTCCTCTGTCCTTTGACAAGCCCAGCCTTTGTATAACGAGCCTGACGCTTACCTGCATAACGAATAGTATTCACATCTACAACTGTAACTTTGTACAGACTCTCAACTTCTCTTTTAATATCGAACTTATTAGCCTCTGGGCGAACAACGAAACCATAACGGTTTGGCTGCTTGTCTGTCATCTTGGTCTGCTTTTCTGTGACCAATGGTTTTATGATAATTGCCATAATCTAATTGCTTCCTTTATTTATTTAAAATAGTCTCGATAGTCTGAAGGGAACCTTCTGAAATTACAACTACATCAGCATTCAAAACTTTATAAGCATTGAGTGAAGAAGCAGTCTCAACAGCAGTCTTCTTTAAGTTGCGAGCAGACAAATATACATTTTTATTTGCTTGTGGCAAAACTACGAGTGTTTTCTTATCGTCAACTTTTAGATTTTTAGCAATATTTACGAAATCTTTAGTTTTCGGAGCATCAAGACTAAAATCTTCAATTACAATGATAGAATTCTCCTGAGCTTTATAAGACAAAGCAGACTTTCGAGCAAGAAGTTTTACTTTTTTGTTCAACTTGAAGCCATAGTCACGTGGTTTCGGACCGAAAACACGACCACCACCAACAAGGATTGGTGAATTAATATCACCACGACGTGCACCGCCGCCGCCCTTCTGACGACCTAATTTACGAGTAGAACCAGAAAGTTCACTTCTCTCCTTAGACTTAGCTGTACCCTGACGTTGGTTAGCGAGATACTGCTTAACATCGAGATAGAGAACGTGATCATTAGGTTCAATTCCGAAGATAGCATCATTAAGAGTTACCTTGCGGCCGGTCTCCTGACCTTTGATATCTAATACGTTAACTTCCATTATTTCTCAATTAAAACAGTTGAACCATTGCATCCAGCTACAGAACCTTTAACAAGAAGGAGATTATGCTCTGGAATTACTTTTAACACCTTGAGGTTCTGAGTAGTAACTCTATCACCTCCCATTTGGCCACCCATTCTCATTCCTTTGAATACCTTAGCAGGATAAGAACAAGCACCAATAGAACCCGGTTTGCGGGCACGGTCATCCTGACCGTGTGTAGCTTGACCTACACCACCAAAGCCATGGCGCTTTACAACACCCTGGAAACCTTTACCTTTAGATGTACCAACAATATCAACAAATTGAGCACCATTGAAGATATCAACAGTAATAGTATCACCTAAATTCAGTTCTTCGTTAAACTTGAACTCGGCCAAGTGCTTTTTAGGGGTTGTGCCTGCTTTTTTAAAAGTTCCCATCATAGGCTTAGAAGTTCTTTTTTCTTTCGCCTCACCGAAACCTAATTGAACAGCTTTGTAACCATCATTTTCAACGGTCTTAACCTGGGTTACGACACAAGGACCTGCTTCGATAACAGTGCACGGAATATTTTTACCGTCGGCACTGAAAACGGATGTCATTCCGATTTTTTTTCCAATTAATCCTGGCATTTCAATCTAAAATAAAAAATTAAACCTTAATTTCTACTTCTACACCACTAGGCAACTCAAGCTTCATAAGAGCATCTACAGTCTTTGCTGTTGAACTATAAATATCAATAAGACGTTTAAAGTCTGACAACTGAAACTGCTCACGAGCTTTCTTATTAACGAAAGTACTACGGTTAACAGTAAAAATACGCTTGTGAGTTGGCAATGGAATAGGACCACTGACAATAGCGCCTGTAGCCTTCACAGCCTTCACAATTTTTTCAGCTGACTTATCAACCAATTGGTGATCGTAAGATTTCAGCTTAATTCTAATTTTCTGACTCATATTATTTATTTATTAGTGAAAGAGAAGAGGACACTTTTTAAGAGTCATTCGCTAAACAGCACCTCTTCTCCATATTATTTACAAAAGTTCAGAATGACCTTTTACTTCATCAAGAACAGCTTTTGCTATTGATACTGATACAGGTGCGTGGTGATCATATTCCATAGAAGAAGTTGCACGACCAGAAGTAATAGTACGAAGAGCTGTTACATAACCGAACATTTCAGCCAGTGGAACCATAGCCTTAATAATACGTGCCCCACTACGAGCCTCTTCCATACCTTGGACTAAACCACGGCGTTTGTTCAAGTCACCAATAACATCACCCATATTCTCCTCTGGAGTAACGACTTCAACCTTCATTATAGGCTCCATAAGAACAGGACCAGCTTTAGGGCATAACACTCTGAAAGCCTGGTGAGCGACCAACTCAAAAGACAGCTGATCTGAGTCTACCGGATGGAAACTACCATCATTAAGAGTAACTTTCAAACCTGTCATGGGGAAGCCACCAAGAACACCTGAAGAAAGGCAATCCTGGAAACCCTTCTGAACAGAAGGAATGAACTCCTTAGGGACATTACCACCCTTTACATTATTGACAAATTGAAGATCACCCTCGGTATAGTCTTCATCCTTAGGTTCAATAGAAACATCAATACAAGCAAATTTACCACGACCACCAGACTGCTTCTTATACGTTTCACGACTTTGAGCAGACTTAGTAATAGCTTCTTTATAGTTTACCTGAGGCTTGCCTTGATTACATTCCACCTTAAACTCTCTTTTCAGACGGTCTATAATAATGTCAAGGTGTAATTCACCCATACCAGAAATAATAGTCTGACCACTTTGTTCATCTGTACGGACAGTAAATGTAGGATCTTCTTCAGCCAATTTGGCAAGTCCCGTATCCATCTTCGCAACGTCAGCCTGACTCTTAGGTTCAACTGCAACGGAAATCACAGTATCCGGGAATGTCATAGATTCCAAAACTATTGGATGAGCTTCATCACAAAGAGTATCACCAGTACGAATATCTTTAAAACCGACACCTGCACCAATATCACCGGCGTCAATAGATTCCATAGGAATCTCCTGTTTAGAATTCATCTGAAACAGACGACTGATACGCTCACGCTTACCAGAACGAGGATTATACACGTAAGAACCAGCAGCGACCTTACCGGAATAGACACGGAAGAATACTAAACGGCCCATAAATGGATCCGTAGCAATCTTGAATGCTAAAGCTGATAAAGGTTCATCCTCTAAAGGTTTACGATCTTCTTCTTCATTTGTATCAGGATTAGTTCCTATAATATTTGGAGTATCCAAAGGAGAAGGCAGAAATGCACACGTATAGTCCAGCAAAGGTTGAACGCCCTTATTTTTATAAGAAGAACCAAGAGTCATAGGTGTCAATTCCATAGCACAGCATCCTTTACGAAGAGCAGCAATAAGCTTATCCTCTGGAACATCCTTGCCATCAAGATACAACTCCATGATCTCATCATCATAATTAGCTGCAGCTTCAACCATCTTATCATGCCACTCCTGAGCCTCATCAACCAAATCGGCAGGAATATCATCGATGTCGTATTCAGCACCCATTGTCTCATCGTGCCAAAGGATTGCTTTCATCTTAATAAGATCAACAACGCCCTTGAAATTTTCTTCTGCACCGATAGGTATCTGAACAGGAACAGGATGAGCACCAAGAATAGTCTTCATCTGGCTTACTGTTTCAAAGAAATCAGCACCAGAACGGTCCATCTTATTAACATAACCAATACGAGGTACATTATATTTATCTGCCTGACGCCAAACTGTTTCTGACTGAGGCTGAACGCCATCAGCAGCAGAATATGTAGCAATAGCACCATCAAGCACACGCAGAGAACGCTCTACTTCTGCAGTAAAATCAACGTGTCCCGGAGTATCAATTAAGTTAATCTTATAGGTATTGTCATTCCAAGTCCAATTACAGGTTGTAGCAGCAGAAGTAATAGTAATACCACGCTCCTGTTCCTGAGCCATCCAGTCCATTGTAGCTGCACCATCGTGTACTTCACCAATTTTATGCGTTTTTCCTGTATAATACAAGATACGCTCAGATGTAGTAGTTTTACCAGCATCAATATGGGCCATGATACCGATGTTACGAGTCAAATGTAAATCTCGATTTGCCATTATATTAACCTCTTAAAAATTAGAATCTAAAGTGAGCAAATGCACGGTTAGCCTCAGCCATACGATGCATGTCTTCCTTACGTTTGAAAGCACCACCCTGATTATTATAAGCATCCATAATTTCTGCAGCGAGTTTTTCTGCCATAGACTTACCACCACGCTTACGAGCGAAAGAGATAAGGTTCTTCATTGCGACACTCTCCTTACGATCAGGACGAACTTCAGTAGGCACCTGGAATGTAGCGCCTCCAATACGGCGACTCTTAACCTCTACCTGAGGAGTAATATTGTCCAAAGCTGTTTTCCAGATTTCCAAGGCTGACTTTTCTTCATTAGCCATTTTACCCTTAACTACATCAAGAGCATGATAGAAAATTTCATAAGATGTATTTTTCTTTCCATCATACATCAGATGATTAACGAATTTAGAGACCTTTTGGTCATTGAAGACAGGATCCGGAAGGATAACTCTCTTCTTTGGTTTTGCTTTTCTCATTTTTTTTATTTTTGCTTGGGGGTTGTTTGTTTCAATGTTCTTCAACACTCACACCAGAGTATTTACTCAACCTGTTACTTATCCCGCAAAACGTTAAATACAAAAGCTTAAGGCCCTCAACTTAGCAACTAAGTTCCTGGCCTTCTGCTTATTTAAAATTATTTTTTAGCTTTTGGCTTCTTTGCGCCATACTTAGAACGACGCTGTGTACGGTTAGCAACGCCCGCTGTATCCAATGTACCACGAACAATATGATAACGAACACCAGGGAGATCCTTTACACGTCCGCCACGAACAAGAACAATAGAGTGTTCCTGTAAATTGTGACCTTCGCCCGGAATATAAGAGTTAACCTCTTTCTGGTTTGTCAAACGAACACGGGCAACTTTACGCATTGCCGAATTAGGCTTCTTAGGAGTTGTTGTATAAACACGAACACAAACACCGCGACGCTGAGGACAACCGTCCAAAGCAGGTGACTTGCTCTTGTCAACCAAGACCTTTCTGCCTTTTCTTACTAACTGTGAAATAGTAGGCATAATTGTACTTTTAAATTATATATTATATATTTATTATCAATGTTCATGAAACGAATTACTCACTCCATTTCGGGCTGCAAAGGTACGAATTTTCCTTGGATATACATCATTATTTAGAAAGCAAAAAGTCTACACCTAACAAAAATTAGTTAGATATAGACTTTTTTAACATTTTTTATTAGCCAGCTTTGTTTTATCAAGCTTCATTTTTGCCAGCTGCAAATGGTGCTATAGTACGAGGCTGCTGATTCGGAATTTCAATTTTTCCAAAAGTCTGCTCAAAACTATAAATATTTTCCTGTAAAGCCTGAAGCAAACGCTTAGCATGTTCCGGAGCCATAACAACTCGGCTTCTCACTTCTGGCTGTGCCATACCTGGAAGAATTTTTGCAAAATCCAAAATAAAGTCTGAACTTGAATGAGTAATAAGTACTAGATTTGCGTACTCCCCTTCAGCAACTTCCGGTTTAATTTGCATTTGAAACTGATTTGTATTCTCTCTTTCTTCTTTATTTTCTGCCATAGTAATAAAAATTTAATATCAGATTATATAACCGCAAAGGTATCTAAAAAGATTGATACACCCAAATTTAAATAAGAAAAAGACAATAAAAAAGGAGTTGCCTAAAAGCAACTCCTTTTTCTATTGTCATATAAAATATTAATCTGAAACGACATCATTGTCTGCAAAATCAAGGACATTCTTTTTGTTAGCCTGAATACGTTCATATTCTTCTTTAGAACCGACAACAAGTTTCTGCCACAGACGAAGTCCTGTACCTGCAGGAATCAAATGCCCGCAAATCACATTTTCCTTCATACCTTCAAGGTTATCAGATTTTCCACGAATTGCAGCTTCACAAAGCACCTTTGTGGTCTCCTGGAAAGATGCAGCACTCATAAAGCTCTTTGTTCCGAGAGCTGCACGTGTGATACCTTGCAAAATTTGTGTTGATGTTGCAGGAACAGCTTCACGAATTTGGACTAACTTTTGATCACGACGCTTCAAGCTGGAATTTTCATCTCTTAACTTGCGGACTGTAACAATCTGTCCAGGTTTGAAAAGAGTTGAATCACCAGCATCAACAACAACCTTCTTACCCCAGATTCGGTCATTTTCATCAGCAAAGTCTAATTTATCAACCAACTCTTGCTCCAAGAACGTAGTATCACCGGGATCATCAATGCGGACCTTACGCATCATCTGGCGAACAATAATCTCAAAGTGCTTATCATTAATCTTCACACCTTGCAGACGATATACATCCTGTACCTCATTGACAATATATTCCTGAACAGCTGTAGGGCCCTTAATGGCCAAGATATCCCCTGGAGTTATGACACCATCAGAAAGAGGTGTACCCGCACGGACTGCATCATGCTCCTGCACCAGAATCTGTCGAGACAGAGGAACCAGATATTTTTTCTGATCTCCCGTCTTAGAAGTAATAATAACCTCACGATTACCGCGCTTAACCTTCCCCATGGTAACCTCACCATCAATTTCAGATACGACAGCGGGATTAGACGGGTTGCGGGCTTCGAACAATTCTGTTACTCGAGGAAGACCACCGGTAATATCACCAGCACCACCAACAGCTCGAGGTATTTTAACCAAAGTTGCACCAGTTTTAATTGTTTCTCCATCTTCGACAACAACATGGCCTCCCACCGGGAAGTTATATGTCCCCAATACATTTCCTGCAGCATCAAGAATATCGCAAGTAGGTACCATGGACTTATTCTTTGAGTCTGTAATAATTTTCTCCGTCAAACCTGTTGTCTCATCGGTTTCTGCACGGTATGTCTGACTTTCAACGACATCTTTAAACTTCAAGACACCTGCATACTCTGAAACAATGACAGCATTGAAAGGATCCCATTTACAAATAAGATCACCCTTCTTAACTACATCCCCATCCTTTTTATACAGAGAAGCTCCATAAGGAACATTCAACGTAGAAAGAACAATACCTGTATTAGCATCAACGAAACGAACCTCAGCCAAACGGCTAACAACCATTTGACAATTTACATCATTACCTTCCTCATCTTCTTCGATGAAAGAAACAGTACGAAGTTCATCAAACTCAAGTTTAGCATCGTTCTTAGCCCTTATTGAGGCATTGGCAGCAGCATTACCGGCAACACCACCAGCATGGAATGTTCGAAGAGTAAGCTGTGTACCAGGTTCGCCAATAGCTTGCGCAGCAATAACACCAACAGCTTCTCCTAGCTGAACCATACGGGCTGTAGCAAGATTGCGTCCATAGCACTTCATACAAACCCCATGCTTGCTTTCACAAGTTAATACAGAACGAATCTCTACACTTTCAATTGGAGATTTCTCAATAGCAGCAGCCTTCTCTTCTGTAATCTCATCACCTGCAGCACAAATAAATTCTCCTGTAGTAGGATTGATTATATCATGAACAGATACACGACCCAGGACACGTTCATACAACGTGGAAATAACCTCATCACCATTCTTTAGAGCTGTACATACCAAACCTCTCAGTGTACCGCAATCCTCCTCTGTTATAATAACATCATGAGCAACATCAACTAGACGACGAGTCAAATATCCAGCATCTGCTGTTTTCATAGCAGTATCAGCAAGACCCTTACGGGCGCCATGGGAAGAAATAAAGTATTCCAACACTGACATGCCCTCCTTAAAGTTGGAAAGGATTGGATTTTCAATAATTTGAGCCCCTTCAGCACCAGCCTTCTGAGGTTTTGCCATCAAGCCACGCATACCAGACAACTGTTTAATCTGGTCTTTAGAACCACGGGCACCAGAATCAAGCATCATATATACAGCATTGAACCCCTGGTCAGCATCACGCATCTCTTTCATCAGGACATTGCCTAAATCATTATTAACGTGTGTCCAAGTATCAATAACCTGATTATAACGCTCTGTATCAGTGATAAAGCCCATATTGTAGTTATTGGTAATTTCTTCTACTTCTTTATTACCCTTCTCTACGATTTCTTCTTTCTCTAATGGGATGATTATATCATCCAAGTTAAATGAAAGTCCTGCAACATAAGACATACGATAACCCAGATTCTTAATACCATCCAAGAATGTACATGCGCGAGCCATACCCACTGCGCGAATTACATCAGCAATAATTCCGCGAAGAGTCTTCTTTGAAATGACATCGTTAAAGAAACCTATCTCATCAGGAATAATTTGATTGACAATTACACGGCCAACAGATGTCTCTACCAAACGTTTTTCCAATTTGCCATCAACAAGGTCATTAACTATAACCTTAACCTGAGCATGTAAATCGCATTTATTCTCATTATTAGCAATAATTGCCTCCTCTGGACCATAAAAAGTCAAACCTTCACCTTTAGCGCCTGGACGAAGTTTCGTAATATAATAAAGACCAAGAACCATATCCTGAGAAGGAACAGTAATAGGAGCACCATTAGCAGGATTCAAAATATTATGGCTCTCAAGCATCAATATCTGGGCTTCAAGTACAGCCTCATTACTCAACGGAAGATGGATTGCCATCTGATCACCATCGAAGTCAGCATTGAAAGCTGTACATGCCAAAGGATGCAATTGAATAGCTTTACCTTCAATCAATTTAGGCTGAAAAGCTTGAATACCAAGTCGGTGAAGTGTCGGGGCACGGTTCAGAAGAACAGGATGACCCTTCATCACATTCTCCAGAATATCCCAAATGACAGGCTCACGACGATCAACGATCTTCTTTGCACTCTTAACCGTCTTAACGATGCCACGCTCAATCAGTTTTCTAATGATAAACGGTTTATAAAGCTCAGCAGCCATTAATTTAGGAAGGCCGCATTCCCCCATCTTAAGTTCTGGACCTACAACGATAACAGAACGAGCAGAATAATCCACACGCTTACCTAGCAAATTCTGACGGAAACGTCCTTGTTTACCTTTCAAAGAATCAGAGAGAGACTTAAGAGGACGATTACTTTCACTCTTTACCGCAGAGCTCTTACGAGAATTATCAAACAAACTATCAACAGCTTCCTGAAGCATACGCTTCTCATTACGAAGAATAACCTCAGGAGCTTTTATCTCAACAAGTCTCTTTAAACGGTTATTACGAATAATAACACGACGATAAAGATCATTTAAATCTGATGTTGCGAAACGTCCACCATCCAATGGCACCAATGGGCGAAGTTCTGGCGGGATAACAGGAATAATCTTCATTATCATCCATTCAGCCTTATTGATTCCTTTGCTGGAACGGAAAGCCTCAACAACTTGAAGCCGCTTCAAAGCCTCAGTCTTACGTTGCTGACTAGAATCATTATTAGCATGATCACGCAGTTCATAAGACAACGAATCAAGATCAAGATTGGCAAGCAGATCATAGACAGCCTCTGCACCCATCTTTGCAACAAATTTATTTGGATCATCGTCAGCAAGACGATCATTATTAGGATCCAGCTGATTATCAACGATATCAATGTACTCTTCCTCTGTAAGAAGGTCCATTTTATGAGATCCGTTAACTTCAAGTCCATCAACATCCTTCTTACCATCCATCAAACCTGGTTTGATGACAATATATTTTTCGTAATAAATTACAGAATCAAGTTTTTTTGAAGGAAGACCTAAAAGATAACCGATCTTATTAGGAAGAGAACGGAAATACCAAATATGAGCAACGGGAACGACAAGTTCAATATGACCACAACGCTCACGACGAACCTTCTTTTCTGTTACCTCAACACCACATCGATCGCAAACAACACCTTTATAGCGGATACGCTTATACTTTCCACAGGCGCACTCATAATCTTTTGTCGGACCAAATATGCGCTCACAGAATAAGCCATCACGTTCAGGCTTATATGTACGATAATTTATGGTTTCTGGTTTAGTAACCTCGCCATACGAGTTTTCCAGGATTTCTTCAGGAGAAGCAAGTCCAATGGTAATCTTCGTAAAATTATTTTTTACTTTTGTATCTTTTTTGAAAGCCATGTTTCTTTTTTGTTAAGGGGTTGACAGTTAGTCAAGTTTAATACTCAAACCAAGACCGCGGAGTTCATGAAGTAATACGTTAAGAGACTCTGGAATACCAGGAGTTGGCATTGCATCTCCCTTAACAATAGCCTCATAAGCCTTAGAACGACCGGTAACATCATCAGATTTAATTGTCAGGACTTCTTGGAGAACATGACTGGCGCCAAAGGCCTCAAGAGCCCAGACCTCCATTTCTCCGAATCGCTGACCACCAAACTGAGCTTTACCACCAAGTGGTTGCTGAGTAATTAAGCTATACGGACCAATTGAACGAGCATGCATTTTATCTTCAACCATGTGACCTAATTTCAAGAAATAAGTTACACCAATTGTAGCCGGCTGGTCAAATTTTTCACCCGTTTCTCCATCATATATATAGGTAGAGCACAAACGAGGTAATCCTGCTTTATCTGTCCATTCTGAAAGATCTTCCAGTTTTGCGCCATCAAAGATCGGAGTAGCAAACTTAACCCCTAATTTTCTTCCGGCAGCACCTAGAATAGCCTCAAAGATCTGTCCCAAGTTCATACGAGAAGGCACACCCATAGGATTCAATACTAAATCAACAGGACGTCCATCCTCTAGGAATGGCATATCTTCTGTACGTACAATTTTCGAAACAATACCTTTATTGCCATGACGACCGGCAAGCTTATCACCAACCTGAATCTTACGTTTTTTGGCGACGTATACTTTAGCCATCTGAAGAATGCCTGAAGGAAGTTCATCGCCGATAGTTATTGCAAACTTACGGCGTTTCAACTCTGCATCCATTTGCTTATACTTACGAATATAATTCATGATAAGCATCTGGATCAACTGATCAGTATGTTCATCGCCTGTCCAATTGTCAGACTCGACGCCATCATATTCAAGATTTTTCAGAGTAGCAATAGTAAATTTACTGCCTTTAGTGATAACTTCCGCACCAGTATAATCCTTTACACCCTGAGAAACCATATCACAAGTAAGAGTCAATAACTTGTCTACCAAAATATCCTTTAAGTCATTATTCTTTGCCTCATATTCCTCATCAATTTTAGCAAGAGTAATCTTATCCTGCTTCTTGGATTCACGAGTCTTAACGGCACGAGAGAATAACTTTTTATCAATGACGACACCACTTAAAGAAGGATTAGCTTTCAAAGAAGAGTCTTTAACATCACCAGCCTTATCACCAAAAATAGCGCGGAGGAGTTTTTCCTCTGGTGAGGGATCACTCTCTCCCTTCGGGGAAATTTTGCCAATCAGGATATCGCCAGGCTCCACACGAGCTCCAACACGAATAACACCATTATCATCAAGATCTTTAGTAGCCTCTTCGCTTACATTAGGAATATCATTGGTAAACTCTTCTACACCTCGTTTAGTTTCACGTACGTCAAGTGAATATTCATCAACATGGACAGAAGTAAGGACATCATCACGTACCATACGTTCAGAAATGACTACAGCATCCTCATAGTTATATCCTTTCCAAGGAATGTAAGCTACCAGCAAGTTTCTGCCTAATGCAAGTTCGCCTTTCTCTGTAGCATAGCCTTCGGTCAGAATATCGCCCAGTTTCACACGCTGTCCTTTACTACAAATAGGACGAAGGTCAACAACCATATTCTGGTTAGTACGACGGAATTTAGGAATGCGATATTCTTTCAGTGCAGGTTCAAAACTTACAAACTCATCATCCTCGGTACGATCATAGAGAATACGAATAGTAGTAGCATCAACATAATCGATAACACCATCCCCCTCTGCTGTTATTTGAGTACGAGAATCATCACAGACTTGTTTTTCAAGACCAGTACCTACAATAGGCGCATCATTATGAAGCAAAGGCACAGCCTGACGCATCATATTACAGCCCATTAAAGCACGGTGACCGTCATCATGCTCCAAAAAAGGAATCAAACAAGCAGAAACTGATGCAATCTGTTGTGGAGATACATCCATATAGTCTATATCTTCTGGGCCAACAACTGGATAATCAGCATCACGACGACATTTTACTTTTTCACGAATAAAAGAACCATTTACATCCAAAGGCGCATTGCCCTGACCTATAATTTTATTTTCCTCTTCTTCAGCTGTAAGATAGATGACATGGTTATTATCCATATCAACCTTACTATCAGCAACTTTCCTATAAGGAGTTTCTATAAAGCCCAATTCATTAATCGTGGCATAAACACAAAGAGAAGATATCAATCCAATATTAGGACCTTCTGGGCTCTCAATAGGACAAAGACGACCATAATGAGTATAATGCACATCACGAACCTCAAATCCAGCACGTTCACGAGTCAAGCCACCAGGGCCCAACGCTGAAAGACGACGTTTATGAGTAACTTCCGCCAACGGATTAGTCTGATCCATAAACTGAGACAACG
>DMYZ01000067.1 GCA_003483565.1 Prevotella sp. | reverse complement strand
CATCATTTAAATTAGTAACATGCACAATATCACCACCTCGGCCTCCTGTTGTATATCGTCCAAAACCCTCTGCTCCAGGGAAAGCAAGCACTTCACCATAATTAGGAAATGGTGTGGTCTTCTTTATAAAAACGTCTTTCTCTATAATATTCTTTGAACATGAGATACATACTAACAATAGAATTAAACTACCAATTGAACAAATTAACGTGTGTTTCATATTTTTAAATGTTTTAAATTTTATTATCATTTAGGCTTCTTCATAGTTAATTCCAAGAAAAAGCCTTCTTTACAATTTGTTCTATTGCCATTACGGCATGAAAGAATAGTTAATCACAATACAATGTCCTATCATCATAGGGTATCTCATAGACACACTAATTAATAATGACTAAACAGTTACAATTATTCAACCATCCTCCAAAAATTGATATAAAAACTAGAACAAAATTCATAATCATTCATATTACAAACCTTACTAAGATTATGATGAATGTAAATGTTTATAATCAATAAACTTAAGATAAACTGTTCCAACATTAAGCTGTAAATAGAAAAAACAAAAAGATAAAAAATTCGCCATGTCATAAGTATTTAAAAAAGTAGTTTGTTATTCATGATTCATCTGCAAATATACACAGGTCACTATTATTGAGCATACAATATTGTCCCTTTCTAATACAAATTTGTACAAACCAATGAAAAGACTAAACTTTTCAACACCGTTTAAATGCTTTTATCAATTAATTCAATAATTTTGCATCTATTGGTCAAAGTCATCAATTGCTATTCCTAACACATGAAAAAACATAGTATTTATTTGCTTCTTTGCTTACAAACAGTAGCTTTGTTATCTTTAAGTTCTTGTCATAGTAAAACAAGAACAAACCTTAAGATAATTCACCCAATTTCTCATCAAGTCAATAGGATGACACTTCCTGTAGAATTGCGTTCTTTAAAGATTACAACTTCAAACGGGTTGCCAGACAATTCCGTTTACAGTATCTACCAAGACCATAAAGGATTTATTTGGTTTTGTACGCTGAACGGACTAGCACGCTATGATGGAAACAACTTCCTAACCATTACAAGAGATTCCTGTGCAACCGCTTTACATGACAATCGCATCAAGGAAATCCACGAAGACAAATATGGACTTTTATGGATCAGAACTTCTGCTGAAACTTTTAACTGCTATAATCCCAAAACCGGAAAATTTATTGACTATTCTGGTGAGAAAAAACGAAATCGGCACTACAACTCCTTCCTTGAAGTCCCCAATGAAGGTATTTGGCTATATGGAAAACAAGAAGGCTGCATACATATTCTCCACCATAAGAATCACTTTTCAAGTTCCATCTATCAAAAAGAGGAAACGGGAAGCAATCATATCAATTTCATTTGTCATGGAAGAAGAAGCAACATTTATATTGGTACAGATCGCACACTTTGTTTGTTTCGCAATGGAAAAATAAGAAAATTGGCTAAAGGGAATTTCATTAAAAACATTACTACAAAAAAGAAAATCTTTTTCCTAACAGCAAATGGAAAAGTTTATGAAATACGAGACAACGGTATTTTTCTTAAAGCAACTATTTCTGAAGTACGAAAAGGAGACGACAAAATTACCGATGCCATAGCATACAAAAAGCAAATCATCATCTTTTCCTCCAATGGTGGATACCATATTAATCTTAATGGAAAAGTTTCTCCCAACAAGGGCACATGGCATATACCAAATGGGCAGATCGTCAAAGACGATGAGCAGCATCCATGGATTTATAATAAGACGGGAGTATTGTTCCGTATCAATGGCAATAAAATTCATCCTATAAGACTATTTCCTTCACAAGAAGTCAGGTACATTGATTATGAACGTTACCATATTGCCAATGCTCAAGGATTAATTTGGATCTCAACCTACGGAAACGGACTTTTCATTATGGATCCTAAAACAGAAAAGATTCAGCATATTAAAGCAAATGATCATGCATCCTACATTTCCAGCAATTTCCTGCAATATATTCTGAAAGACCGCTCAGGAGGAATCTGGGTTAGTTCTGAATATACCGGCGTAGCTCATCTAAAGATTATTAACAGAGGCGTAGTTCACCTTTTTCCAGGAGGAAAGAATCTGCCTAATCATTCAAATATCATACGTATGATTACACGCATGAATGATGGAACCATAGAAGTAGCCAACCGTGATGGATGGCTCTATTCCTACTCACAAGACATGAAACATCTGAAGGCAGCCCATCATTTCAACGCTAATGTTTATTGCATGATGTATGCACCTAACGGAGTTCTTTGGATCGGGACAAAAGGAAATGGAATATATGTAGACAAACAGCATTACCTAAAAGACAATACCCTCAACACCCTTTCTGATAATGATATCTATTGTATGCTAACTGACCACCGAGGAAGAATCTGGATTGGTACTTTTGGAGGCGGGCTCGAACTTGCAATAAAAAATTCAGGAAAGTATAGATTCCGATCTTTCTTTTCCAACACGGTAGGGCTACAGGAAGTTCGATGCCTGATAGAAGACCGAAATGGGATGATCTGGGCCGGAACCAGTGGAGGCATCATCATTTTAAATCCAAAAGAATTCACAAAAGCTCCACATTTTTATCATCTATATAATACGGATAACGGCAAACTTACTGGAGATGAAATAAGATGGCTCATGCAAGACCGGCAAGGATACATCTGGATAGCCATAGCTGGTGCTGGTATTGCACGATGCACCATAAAAAACAAAGATTACGGACATCCTCAAATAAAATTTTTCGATACACATGACGGACTGGTCAGCAATAAAGTACAGACTATTCTCGAAGATAGGAACAATGATGAATGGATCTCTACAGAATATGGTATATCTCATTTCATTGAAAAAACAGGACGCTTTGAAAATCACTTTTTTTCTCCTTATATGACTGGTAATGTCGGAAGTGAAAATTCGGCTATACAACTTCCCGGAGGACATCTCCTTTTCGGTACGAACTATGGACTTCTTCTTATCAATCCTGAAAAAACGGAGAAATCCGCTCCTCCGCTCAGCATTACTTTCACGGGTCTGAAAATCAATGGGCAACCTGTCACCCCAGGTAAATCAGGATCTCCAATGAATACAGCTATATCATATACAAATCATATTAAATTAAAATATAACCAGAATTCTTTTTCTATTAATCTTTCCACCCTTTCATACGAGAGCCCTTCAACCGTCAAATATCAGTATCAGTTGGAAGGTTACGACAAGAAATGGAGTTCACCATCCTCTCAAACAACTATCACTTACAGATACCTTCCATCTGGTTCTTATCTTCTGCATGCCAAAGCAGCCAATGCCTACGGAACTAACGGAAAGGTTTCTACAATCCGGATTACAATAGCTCCACCGTTCTATTTCAGTTGGTGGGCGTTTCTCCTCTATGCTATCATCATTGTTGCTGTTACCCTTTTCATAGTACGGACCATACGACATATCAGTCATCTCAAGAACCAGATGAAAATCGAAGAAGTACTAACCAACTACAAGATAAAATTCTTCACCAACATAGCTCATGAATTCCGAACGCCTCTTACTCTTATACAAGGTTCACTGGAAAAAATAAATATAACAGTACAAAAGGAAAAACTTCAGAAAGAACTTGGTTATTCTCTGGACATTATGGGGAAAAGTACCCAAAGGATGCTCCGGCTTATTGACCAATTGCTTACTTTTCAGAAAATACAAAATAACAAGATTACTCTAAATTTGGAAAAAGTAAATATCATCAATCAACTAAACGATATTTATAAAACTTTTAAAGATTCTGCCACCTCCAAACATATCAAATATACTTTTCTCCATAACACAGACGCGTATGAGATGTATACAGACAAAGGACATCTTGACAAGATCGTCTGGAACCTGCTCTCAAATGCTTTTAAATATACACCATCAAAACGCTCCGTGAGCTTAGACGCAAATATAGACAAAGATTCCAAATCTCTCATTATCCGTGTTATTGATACAGGAATCGGCATCCCAGAAGAAAAACAGAAGGAACTCTTCAGCCGCTTCATGCAAAGTCACTATGCAGGTGACAGTTTTGGTATAGGACTTAATCTTACTAAAGAACTTGTAAGTGTACTCAAAGGCACCATTTCTTATCAGGAAAATCCAGAAGGTGGAAGTATTTTCAGCGTCAGACTACCTCTCGATAATAATGTATATAATAAAAATGACTATATGGACGAACACGCCGTGTTCCTAAATGATAATAAACTGCAAGCGCAACACTATCATATTGATAAGAAAAAAAATTCATATCCTGACATAGATAACAGTACAGAAACCTCACGCTGTTCTAAAAACACAATTATCCTACTGATCGAAGACGACGATGATGTTCGTGACTTTCTCGCGAGAGAACTCCGTACCAACTTCAACACTATCACCGCAACTGACGGAAAGGAAGGACTTCTGAAAGCTCATTCTTCAGATATCAGCCTTATCATCAGTGATGTGATGATGCCTGAAATGAACGGTTTTGAACTTACTAAAAAGATAAAAAGTGATTTTGAAATCTGCCATATTCCGGTCATCCTCCTTACTGCCCTTGCTTCCAATGAAAATCAACTTCAAGGAATAGAATCAGGAGCCGATGCTTATATCACAAAACCGTTCAGCCCCAGTCTTCTAAAAGCACGTATCTTCCAAATACTTGATGAAAGAGAACGCCTTCGAAAAAAATTCTCCAAAGATACAGAATCCTTTTCTCCTCTTCTCGCCAATACGGAAAAAGACCAGGATTTTGTAGAGAAACTTAACCAGATCATGAAAAGGGAACTTAACAATCCCAGATTTTCAGTCAATGATTTTGCTGACCAGATGGGCATGGGAAGAACTCTTTTCTTCAGAAAGATAAAGGGCGTATCAGGATACACGCCTAATGAATTCATCCGGGTTATCAGAATGAAAAAAGGAGCAGAAATGTTGAAAGAAGATAAATATACCATTTCAGAAATAGCCTACCATATAGGATTCGAAAGTCCTTTTTATTTCAGTAAATGCTTCAAGGAACAATTTGGTGTCTCTCCTTCGGGCTATAGAAGAAAAAAAAGATATAAAGAATGATACAATATCAGTAGTAGAAATTTATTTTAATGTAAAAGGTTACATACACTTAATAGGAATTTATT
>DMYZ01000217.1 GCA_003483565.1 Prevotella sp. | reverse complement strand
GAGCAACCGGAACGGCAGTCTGTTAAGGGGCCTGGTAATCGTTTCGGATCTGTTGCTCCTGAATGTTTATACGTGGGTTTATACGGAGGTCATCGGATCTCCGTTTGAAAAGATCAAGAGTTTCTGACTGACAATCTGGGATGTGATCTCTGGAAAGAATGGTGAAGCGTACTAAGGGGGATTATTACCTTGACATCACTGGCAAGATCATGAACTGACTTACGGAGATACATGAATCTAACAATGAATAATACTTCTTCTGGCACATCACAATGAGTCGTTGCATTTATTTTGTATGCCAGCAGTCAATAGGGTAGTAGAGAATATAGCTTTTGAGCTTCGTATATTCGAGAGCAACTTTTAAAAGTCAGTGAGCCGTTTTCTTTTGAAACCATGATGTCACATCGTCTGAAGTTGAATTTTATGATGAAGGCAAAAGATGCAGGATTTGAAATGTAAAGAGTTTTTAATTTAGCTGATAAAACTCTATGATGTCCAGCATAATGAATAATGTTCCGTTGATAGAACTGTGCCAGCTTTGATGGAAATGCCTATAACACCAGTACCTTATATGGTGATTATGCTGTTGCAGATGGTTATAGATTTTATCCATTGTTAAACGCTCCAAAGAGACATCAGCAAGCAAGGCAGAGTCTCTTTTACCCCATGCCTTCAATCCGTCCTTTGAATGTAATATGCTCAATGTCATAGCTGACCCCATCTTCATCGCAAGGCACGGAGCATATTTCTTTGAAGGTATTCACAATTCTTATCCCATTGTTGCTGATGTTGGAGCCAAGGAAATCTATATCCAAGGTTGGACGGGCAGCGAAATGCTCGTAGGTATACATCAGGGCACCACCTTTTAGATAAAAATTATCTTTATATTGACTCTTCGACAGGCGAAACAACAGGCGTTCCTGAAAGTATCTTGTCAATATCGTCTGGTAGAAAGCATTTTCAGCTTTGGCAACATTCAACAACTTAGTCCGAATAGATTTACCGTAATTCTTTATCTTTTCACTCATAGCTTTATCTCAAGATATTTGCTGAGAATATTGGCAACACGCATCTTTTGCGCGTAATCCATCAGAAGGGAGAGGTTCCTCTCCGGGCGGTCAAGGTAGCTGTTAACGACCTCGGAGCATATATCCATACCGACCTTATTGCGGAATTTTACAGCGTCGCATACACTTCTCTCTGCATTGTAGACTTTCACTTCATATCCACTGACAATCTTTTGTTCTACTCCGATTTCAAGAAGATCCTCAGAAATATGGTACAACTCTATTCCTGGATATTCAGGCAGCACGATCTTCCGTCCCCTTTTTATAGCGACATGATAGGCTTGTGGCATAGAGGTGGTCAGACCGTGAATACTCCATGCCGAATAAAGACATAGAATACCCTTTGGAATTACAACTTCAAGGTCTATCATGGTATCAGCCAGTTGCTCCTTGCTGGCGTATACTCCCCGACGGATACGGACAAGTTCACCTTTGTGAACTTCGGTCAGCATCCTGTAATATGCTGTCCTTCCCTTTTCCTTGTATCGTGAAGAAGAAAGAAACTGATTAACATTGTTGTTATTCTCCATATCATTTCTGTTTTCGGTACAAATATACTACAATTATTTAAATATGTAGTTGATTCGTACGGATTATTCCCTATGAAAGAGCTGGATTTAACACTTTTAAATTATAGAGGTGGAATATCCTTTCTATAAATAGAGTTGTCAGAAATGAATATAACCCCTGCAAATATTGCCATTTTCTTTCTGATCAGCAAGGATTCCATTGATTTTTGCCGGCCATATCTGAAATCCCTGAGTTGTTAATGCTATGATGAAAGGTAAAGGTATCCGGCATACCCTTCCAGAACTGGTGCATTAAGGCCGATGATAATATCTGTACCATCTATACCTGTACTTGAAAGACAAACCTTACTACTCATTTAAAATAAAGCAGCGAATGATGATTTCAGTTATTTCCTGGTGAAAATTGAATTGATCCGGGGCAGAGGCGGGGACTTTCCGGACATGAGGATTACACAGTATCCGGGAGAAGGCCTGAAATGCAGTTATGTGAAATCCCGTAAGGATATGATCAATCATAGTGAAATTCAAAGGATAGGACCTTTCAAATATTGAAAGGAGATAGCCGGTATCGAAAGGACTTTCCAAAAAGTTAATACGTGCACTGATGATGGATTATTCAACCGTAAGATTGTAAAAAAGAGGAATGAGAGATTTGAATTTCATTCCTCTTTTTTTTTATTTTCGGTGAAATATAAGAAGCAGAAAGCGGTTTTGATCTTACTGTCAACCAATTGTGTGGTTCTTGAAATTCCGGTTATTGCTTTATATGGCATCTGGTGATGTTATCAGAAGTATCTTCTATATATCAGCAATACTACTTGAGACTTATTATAGAATATGCGATATTCTGCTGGTAAAATGAACGGTAATTTCCATTATTTATAATGACATTTGTGCTGTTTACAGATTCTGCAATGACCTTTAATTATGGTTGAATAGTTACTTTCAATATAGATAAATCCTGAAAAATTAAATTTTTCTCTCTTTTTGGGATGACAAATATGATATTAACAGTATAATATTTAGAAAGTATAGAGATTGAGATGAAAAGATATGTCCGATAATTCTGTACTTTAAACTAAAATTAAAAATAAGTTCTTATGAAAAAAATTAAGAAAGTCAATACTCCTAAGACTATAAAAAGGGAGCGGAAAATCGCAGTCCATACAAATTGTGCTGTGTGGGTAAATAATATCTTGTGCCGGATTATGGCTGAAACAAGTCTTGGCCTTCACAAGAACCTCCATTCAAAAAAGATTGAGACTGCTAGGATGCAGATGTCAATGAATACCTGCCATGATATTTTTACCGACATGAAGCGAACAGAAAATTTTTACATGAAAGGGATTAGAATATGAATATTGGTGAATTAATGAATAACGGGCAAAATGCCTTGCTTGTAGTATCTATGTCAGATTTAAAGGAATTTGCTATGGAGATTATCAATGAAGTAAATCAGTCTAAGGTTCTTGACAATACAGCCTATACTGCACAGGAATTTGCGGATAAGCATCATGTAGATGTATCAACTTTGTGGAGATGGAAAAAGCAAGGGATTCTCAAGCCGACTAGGATTGGTGGGCGCGTGTTTTACCATGAAAGTGATTTGTTGAAAATGACTGAATCATGAAGTAGAAATGAGAAATTAGGTAGACTCATCAACCGAAAATTCAAATACAAGTTTATCTGTTTTTAAGTTATAGACCAGTTCTATGTATTGCTATTCACCCTAATAACCAAGGGGCAAAGCAGGTATGGATCATAGGGTAGGATTGTTCGTCTCATTCGACGGACAGTCCTTTTTGATTTATAGACCGGAAGGGAAATCTTCCCCCGAGAACTTTCAAACCGGTTTGTAGGTAAAGGAAATAGTTGCTACCTTTACATTTGTCGTTAACAACTTAATTCATTTTGGGGTGTAATACTGGGATAGCCGTGTGTTCATCTTTCTGTACCATTAATGGTATCAAAACACGACAAAGTCAAAATAAGTCGCCAAAATGTCGCCAAAATATTATTTTCAAAAAGCGTAATCGCTTGTAAATGAGATAGTTATGCTTATACTGATGTGCGCCTGACAGGAC
>DMYZ01000118.1 GCA_003483565.1 Prevotella sp. | reverse complement strand
CTTATTTGGATATGCCTGAACTGGGAAATACGAAGGAAAAAATATTGGAAAGTGGGACTTTGAAAAGTCCGAATATTGCTCCTGGTGACAGTGGTGTCATTCCTTTGCCTCCATTGAAAGGACATGTTTTACAGGTAGTTGCTACAGATGAACATGGAGAAGAAATCTTTTTGTGGAGGTTTAATTTACCAGAAAAGGAAGTCACTTCAAAAGATAAAGCTGTTGATCTTGATCAGAATGTCGAGATACAAAATGAAGTGGACAGCCTTATTGTTACTAGTAAAGGCCGAAGGTATACTTTTAATAAGAAAACAGGTTTTCTTATGGGAGTCAAAGTTCATGATAGAGATATTTCTTTTAAGGATGGACCTCGTTTTATTGCTGCCCGTCGCAGTGACCGTAGTTTTGACCAATTTTATAATCATGATGATATTGATGCCGAAAAGAAAAAGACACAGTATACTGAATATAAAGATCAAGGGCAATTTGCTGGTTTTGATGTTCAAAAAGCAAATGGAGGATTAGTACTTTCTGCCAATTATAAATTAGGTTGTTTGGATCAGGCTACATGGAGCTTTCTTAATGATGGTAGTGTCAAGCTTTCTTATTCCTATAATTTTGGCGGTGTAGTTGACGAAATGGGTATTTGTTTTGATTATCCAGAAACAAAAGTATTGTCAAAATCCTGGGTTGGAGATGGCCCTTACCGGGTATGGCAAAATCGTCTGTTGGGACCTCAGTATGGTTGTTGGAATAATAAATATAATGATCCTATACCAGGAGAAAGTTGGGATTATCCAGAGTTTAAGGGCTATTTTGCTCATGTAGACTGGATGCAGCTTGTAACCAGTGAAGGTAAGATTGATATTTGGAATCTTCAACCTGCCGACTACGTTGGTGTTTATCAGCCGAGGGATGGTCGTGACCATCTTCTTTATATTTTACCGAAAAGTGGCATCAGTCTTTTGAAAGTTATCCCTGCTGTAAGGAATAAAGTTAATTCTACAGATCTGAATGGCCCTTCGGCGCAACCCTATTGGGCAAAGAATGAGAACGTGAAGGGTGAAGTAATATTTAAATTTGAGTGATCTTCCAGCAGTTATGAATAAAAAAATATTAATATTTTCCATCGTATTTTTTCTGAGTAGCAGAGTCTTGGCTTCCATGATCTTACGTTCTTCTGATGAGGAAAGAAATTCCGCACCGTTTACCTTTTGGTATTGGATGTATGGAGCTGTGTCTAAACCAGGTATTCATGCTGATTTGGTTGATATGAAAAATATCGGTTTGAGAGGATGCTATCTTATGCCTATTCGTGGAACAAGTGATAAGCCGGAATTCAAAGGGAATGCCAATCAGCTTTCTCCCCAGTTTTGGAATGATATTGATTATACTTTTCAACAGGCTGATTCTCTTGGACTTGAATTGGGTATTCATATCAGCGATGGTTTTGCCTTGGCCGGTGGCCCATGGGTTACACCAGCAGAGAGTATGCAGAAGGTGGTCTGGACAGATACAATTGTAGATAGCAAAGATTTGAAAGGTTTGGTGCTGAGAAGACCAGAGTCTTATGATGGTTATTATGAGGATATTGCCTGTTGGGCAATACCTTTGAAAAATAGTTTTTCTTACCCTAGGCATGTATACCATCAACAGCCTTTTTTCCTGAAATGGAATATAGCTGACAGTAAGACACTTCAATATACTTCAGCAATAACTCGGGATAAAAATGGTGTGTTTCGATCATCAGAACCATGTTCAATACTCTATGATCTTGGAAATATTGAAATTGTTCGAAGTCTTCAGGTTATTCCTTCCGGCAACAATATTCAATGTCAGCGGTTAACAGTCTCAGCTTCTAATGATGGTACTAATTTCAGAAAAGTCATACAGTTGACTCCAGCCCGGCAGGGATGGCAGAGTTCCGGTCCGTCTTTTACCTATTCTTTTCCTGCCACGACAGCCAGATATTTTCGTTTTGAATGGACTCCTGTTGGTACAGAGCCTGGCAGTGAAGATCTGGATCCTGCGAAATGGAAGCCTGTTCTTAAACTTAAAGATATTATCCTGAGCAATGAACCAAAGATAAATCAATGGGAAGGAAAAACCGGTGCATCCTGGAGGATTGCCAGTAGTACATCATCAGATGATGTGCCAGATCAAAATTGTGTTCGACTTGAAGATATGATTCGTTTGCGATTGCAAGGCGATAAGGTCATTTCGATGATTAATTCTGTTTCGAAGCACTCTTTTTTAAAGAATGGAGGAAAAATCCGTATTCTTCGTTTTGGTCATACCTCTACTGGTCAGATGAATGCTACGGCCGGTGGTGCTAAAGGGCTTGAGGTTGATAAATTCAATGGAGAAGCCGTGGATAAACAAGTGAATAATTGGTATCGGAAATTTCTTGACCGCCCTCATTCTTCGGTAGTTAAATATCTTCATGTAGATTCGTGGGAGTGTGGAACGCAAAACTGGGGGACTGATTTTCTCCAGGCTTTCCAAACCAGAAGGGGCTATGGTTTGCTTCCTTATCTTCCTCTTTATGCGGGTATTCCTATGGTATCGGCTGAAAGAAGTGAGAAGGTGCTTAAGGATATCCGGTTGACGGTTAATGATCTGGTCAATAAGGTCTTTTTTCGTCGTGTAAAATACTGGGGAATGCGATATGGGAAAAAGGTCTCTCATGAGAGTATTGCTCCAACGTTTGTTGCTGATGGATTGGAACATTATCGCTATGCTGATCTTCCGATGGGAGAATTTTGGTTCAATTCTCCTACGCATGATAAACCGAATGATATGTTGGATGCCGTAAGTGGTGCTCATATTTATGGTAAAAATATTGTTCAGGCTGAAGGCTTTACAGAAGTCAGAGGGGAGTGGAACGAAACTCCGGCGATGTTAAAACCTTTGCTTGACAGAGAATTTTCTCTTGGAATGAACCGTCTTTTTTTCCATGTTGATGCTCATAATCCTTGGCTGGATCGTAAACCCGGAATGACGCTTGATGGTATCGGGCTTTTCTTCCAAAGGGATAATA
>DMYZ01000058.1:3630-8251 GCA_003483565.1 Prevotella sp. | reverse complement strand
TGGTGAAAAGAGTTGACAAAGATATGATCTTTATGGTAGATATTATAAAGAATTGAGTCTGCATGAAGGGTAACGCTGTGTGTCGGTTCCCTGCGGTCTGCATTCTGATCGTGCTTTATCTTCTGGTTGATATCTTGTGTTATTTTTCCTCCTAGAGCAATTGTCAAAGTCTGTATACCACGGCAAATGCCGAGTATTGGAATCTGACGATTATAAGCCAGACGGGTAATAAGAAGTTCTGCTAGATCTCGTTCCTTATTAATATGGTGTAGTTGTGGTGACGGCTCTTCGCCGTACCATAATGGGTTGAGATCCCCTCCTCCTGTAAGGATTAGCCCATCAAGATGTTCCAATGTGCCAGTGAGTACGTCTTCGTCAGCAACAGGAGGGATAAGAACAGGAATACCACCGGCGGCAACGACCTGCTTGTAATAGACACTGCGGATTGTAGCGTCAATATCACTATAATCCGCAGTGAGACCAATCATCGGAAGAGGATTGGCCTCAGGAAAAGAGGAATAGATCCCGTCAAGACAGGATTCCAGATTAAAATCTTTCATTTTTATTTTTCCTCTTCATCGATATGAACAGGGATTTCACGCTTGATGCTTTGTTCCAGAGAAATCAGAGTTTCTGTACTGACAACACCTGGGATAGTTTGAAGTTGGTCATTAAGTAGTTCCATGAGCTGTTCATTGTCTCTGGCATAGAGCTTGAGCAACATAGTGTAGGAACCAGTTGTAAAATGGCATTCTACAATTTCAGGAATGTTGACCAATTTCTCTACAACCTTTTTATACATGCTTCCGCGTTCAAGGTTTATTCCTACATAGGTGCATGTAGTATAGCCCAAGCTCTTTGGATTTACATCAAAGCCACTACCCGTGATAATGCCATTTTCAATAAGGTGTTGCACACGCTGGTGAATAGCGGCACGGGACACTCCACATTCTGCTGCGACATCTTTGAAAGGTATGCGCGCATTTTTTGACAAGATATTTAGAATCTTCTTGTCGAGATTATCGATTCTATACATTTTGTAGTTGGATTAAAAATCTAAGTTAAACCAAAAGGTTTCATTATGTCAGCAAATATAGGAACTTTTAGGGAGATAAGCAACAAAATGCACGAAAAAGTTCATCCTTCTCGTGCATTTTGTTATAATTAACCTTTTCGCTGATATGTTATTTTTGCTTATGTACCTTTATTTTTGATTTGTTGACAGTCTTATTTACACTTTTTCCAGTTGTTGTAGGAGTTGTCTTGCTTGCACTTTTGACATTAGACTCAGTTTTTTCAGTAACTTTGTTGTCATCCTTTTTTTCTTCAGGATGGGTGATGCCTACCAATTCTACAGTGAAAACAAGTGGAGAATAAGCCGGGATCGGACCTGTTGCACGTTCGCCATAGCCCAATTCTTCTGGAATATATAATTCCCATTTACTACCTACAGGCATCATGCACAAAGCTTCTTTCCATCCTTTGATGACTTGTCCCGGACGGAATTTATCGGTTGTACTGCCGTGCTTCTTCGTGCTGTCAAATACAGTGCCATCAATAAGTTTACCTTCGTAGACAACTTCACATTCGTCATTTTCCTTGGGCGTTTCTCCTGTACCCTGAGTGAGAACCTTATACTGAAGTCCGTCAGGTAAGATTTTGATGCCAGGTTGTTTGGCATTCTCACTGAGAAATTTCTCTCCGGCAGCACTAAGGATATCCTTTTTAAAATCCTTTGCCTCTTTAAACGTGAATATTGTAGTGTCCTTAGTCAATTGAGCTGTGAAACCAGCATTGAAAGATTTTGGATCCAAAGTAATATTGCTTCCCTTGAATTCCTGTTCCTGAGTACCGGGAATGATGCGTTCAGCTACCATTTTGGCAATATCCATACCAGCAATATAAGCTTTACCTTCAGGAGTGTTAATCTTGCTTTCAGCCTCATTGAATCCTTTGATAAAGTCAACGATGTGGGCTGTGTCTACACCATATTGCTGCTGCAAAAATGGAAGTAAACCACTAGTAGCATTGACGCCTGCAGCATAGCTGATAGAATCAGTTTGGTTGGTAAGAACTGTCGTTGCTATATTCTTTTTGTTCTTGTCAGCTTTAGAAGTGGCAGAAGCACAAATACTGCTTGCCAGAATAGTTAAAGCTAAAAATAAAGTTTTTTTCATTTTATTAAAATACTATACTAAAACAGGGACATAACCACAATGTGCCATGTCCCCCCTTTTTATTTGTTTTTTTTAGATTTATTTACCACCGACAGAAATTAATTCTATCTTGAAGATCAAAGTAGAGAAAGGCTTGATGTTGCCTTGTTCACGATCACCATAAGCTAAATTCTGAGGGATGTAAACTTCCCATGCAGAGCCTGCAGGCATGTGTACAAGAGCTTCTGTCCAACCTTTAATAACCTGATTGGCACGAAGTTCGACAGGTTGTCCTCGTTTGTAAGAACTGTCAAAAACTTTACCGTCAATGGTACGACCTTCATAATTAACCTTAACCATGGAAGTATCTTTAGGGATAGGACCATTACCTTCTTTGATAACTTTATATTGTACGCCGGAAGGGAGTGTCTTCACACCTGCTTTAGTCTTATTTGAAGCAAGGAATTTTTCACCTGCAGTTTTGTTTGGACCATATTGCTTACTCATGTTTTTAGCTTTGATAGCCATAGCTTTAAGCTGTGCTATCTGCTGAGCTTGCTCGATAGTCATGAAGCCTTTCTTTCCTGTGGTACCAGTAATGAAGCCAGCCATGAAATTTTTCAGGGAGATGGTTTTTGTCGAATCATCACCAAAGACTTCATGGTTGATACCTTTAACCATTTGTTGGCTAATTTGTTGGCCAATTTGAATGCCTGCGTAATAAGCTGCTTTTTTCTTATCGTCACCAGCATTGGCACCATCGTTAAGTCCCTTCACAAACTCGTCCATATAGGTAGTGTCAATACCCATACGCTGTACCAAGAAATCTTTCAGACCTTGAGTTTGAGCGAGTCCCATGGCATAGCTTAAGGTGTCGACATCGTTCTTAAGGTCAGCCTTGGGCGTAGAATTGCCGCAACTTACAAATGTTGCAGCGCAGAGAGCTACGAGAGCTCCGAAAAATAATTTTTTCATTCTTCTTATTTAGTTATAACTTTTGTTTATTTTACAGCGATAAGTTCTACATCGAAAATCAAAGCTGAGAAAGGTGGGATAGAAGCTCCTGCACCTCGTTCACCATAAGCAAGTGTATAAGGAATGAAGAAACGGTATTTCGCACCTTCTTGCATTAGTTGCAGACCTTCTGTCCATCCTGCAATGACTTGATTAAGAGGGAAAGTAGCCGTTTCGCCACGATCATATGAACTGTCAAATTTAGTACCGTTGATGAGTGTTCCTTCATAGTGGCATTCTACTTGGTCGGAAGCTTTTGGCTTCTGCCCGTTACCTTCGCGAATAATCTGGTATTGCAGACCGGAAGCTAAAGTTATAATACCATCCTTTTTACTGTTTTCTGCGAGAAATTTCTCGCCTTCTTCCTTAGCAGCCTTTCCATTTTCTGCAGCTGTGGCTTGCTGTTGCTTTTCCTGCTCAGCAAAGAATTCCTGTACAATTTGCTGTGCTTCAGTATCGCTTACGAGAGGATCTTTTCCGGCAATAACATCTTTTATAGCCTGAGCAAAATCATCAATATTCAGGTCGTTTCCACCCATTTGATTTAATTGTCGGCCGATACCGAGACCGAGGGCGTAGCTAAGTTTATTCATCTTATTCTTTTTATAGTGTATAATTTTTGGCAAAGATACTATTTTTCTTTTGCAAAAGTGGTTACTTTGATGTTTTTTTGTTAAATTTGTGATTAAGTATATATTATGATAGCTGGGTTATGAAGAAAATTGTGTTTTTAACAGGTGCGGGAATGTCTGTTGACAGTGGCTTTAAGACGTTCCGTGGTAATGATGGTTTATGGGAAAATTATCCGGTGGAACAGATAGCTTCTCATGAAGGTTGGGAGGCTGATCCGATACTGGTGACTAAGTTCTATAACATGATGCGTCGAAAATTATGGTCGGCTCAACCTAATAAAGGTCATCAACTCATTTGTGGACTTGAAAAGGATTATGAGGTAACAGTGGTGACACAGAATGTTGATAATCTTCATGAGAAGGCGGGTTCGTCACATGTTATCCATTTACATGGTGACCTTACCAAAGTCTGTTCTTCGCGTGATCCTTATAATCCTCAATATATTCAGACCTTAACAGAGGAAAATACAGATGTAATACCTGGGTCCAAAGCTGGTGACGGTTCTCTGCTGAGACCATTTATTGTCTTTTTTGGTGAAGCTGTTCCAATGATGGAACCGGCTATTGCTGAAGTAGAAAGAGCTGATATATTTGTCATTATAGGTACATCACTTAATGTTTATCCTGCTGCCGGATTAGCACAATATACTCGTCCGGATATACCGGTCTATCTTATAGATCCTAATCCAATAGAAAAAGTTGGTAGACAAAAATTCATGCAGATTCAAAAGGGTGCCTCTGAAGGAATGGGAGAATTGCTTGCTCTTTTGAGAAAATCGTGATTTTATTTCTCTTAGTTTGTGTTGCTTCTATATTTTA
>DMYZ01000058.1:0-3590 GCA_003483565.1 Prevotella sp. | reverse complement strand
TAAAATATAGAAGCAACACAAAGATTGGACATGATAAAAAGGATGAAAACTTAGTTTTCTGTTTTTTTTAAGGAAAAAACTGTGAGATAACAGAGTTATGCTTCAGACTTTTTCGTTCCCATTCTGGCTTCAACGACATTGACAACATAGTCGCCTAGTTTTTCGCATTCTTGTATAATGTCCATATACATTGTACTGATTTTATAGGTATATTTCTGTTCGTTGACATCACTAATGTTCTGATGTTTCAGTTGATTGCGGTAGTTGTTGATTTCATTTTCAATATTGAATGAGCGGTTGGGATCAAAATCTGTTTTATGGCCAGAAAGTAGTATGTTCATCTGAGAAAGAGAATCATCAGTGAGTTCAAACATCTGATGAATATGTTCATATTGCAGGTCGGTGAAATCTTCCTTTCCACTGAATTTTCGGTTGAGAGTACGTCCTAGGTTGTAACAGGCATCACCAATACTTTCTATTTCACTGATCTCTCGTAACATTGCACGGATCTTTGCTTTTGTTTCATCGCTCAGATGAGCATCACTCACTTGATCAAGATAGTTCGCTATTTCTATTTCCATATTGTCGGAAATACTTTCATATTTCTCGATCCTGGTAAATAATTTCGTAAATTTTTCTTCATCCTTCTCTCCTAGAAGGGAACGGACCATACCAAACATGCGCTGAATACGTTCGGCAAAACTCTTGATTTCCTTTTGAGCTTCAAGAACACTTAGCTCAGGAGTCTTCATTATGCCACTTTGAATGAAACGAAGGCGAAAGTCATCCTCGTCTCTATTGAGCTTAGGCTTGATAATTAGATTGACAGTCTTTTCTATATATTTAATAAACCATACGAGAATAAAAGTATTTGTGACATTGAAAGTGGTATGAAAAGCTGCCAGGACAAAACTTAATTTGGAGGCATTGGCCAGAAAGTGCGGATCCGTCTTTGGCATAGTGACATCATATCCTACCCAGCTGCAAATCATATTGACAAAAGGGTGAAAAAAAATAAGAACCCAGATGACTCCGAATACATTGAAAAGCATATGGGCAAGAGCTGCTCTGCGAGCCTGTGTGTTGGTCTTCCATGCTACAATATTTGTAGTTACGGTAGTGCCGATGTTTTCACCCAAGACAAGTGCAATTCCTTGATAAATAGGAAGAACCCCTGTAGAGCAAAGTACCATAGTGATAGCCATGATTGCAGCTGAACTTTGTACCGTTATGGTAAGAATACTGCCGATGAGCAAAAAGATTATAGTGGTAATGAAATTATCAGTAGAAAAGCTTTCAAAGAAATGGAGTATAGGCCCGTTGTGGGCTAGGTTCATGTCAATGCCAGTCTGGCGCAGCGTACCCAAGGCAAGGAACAGGAAAGCAATACCAAAAAGAAAATCACCAATAAGGCGTCTTTTCTTAGAATAGACTAGAATAATTCCAACGAAGAATATCGCCCATACAAGGTCGGTGACGTTAAAGGTGAACCCCGCCGATATGATCCAGGCGGTAAGTGTGGTGCCAATATTTGCCCCCATGATGACGGAAATAGCTTGAAACAGTGTGAGTAACCCCGCATTAACGAAAGAAACCGTCATAACTGTGGTTGCAGTAGAACTTTGTACGGCAACAGTGATAAAAGTACCAGTGAGAATTCCTGTAAAACGGTTGGTGGTCATGGCGCCGAGCACATGGCGCAACTGTGGACCTGCCAGTTTCTGAAGACTGTCGCTCATTGATTTCATACCGAAGATGAGTAGGGCAAGTGCTCCAATAAGTCTAAAAAATATCCAAATCGACATATTTTAATTTATTTGTGATGTCACTTGTTTGGATGTTTGCAAAACTTTCCTTACCTTTACCATTTTAGAATGATAAATGATTTTCATAAAATATAATAGATTATGGAACAAGTAGTGCAAATCCGATGCAAAAATAATAAAAAAACTCAAAATGTAGCCATAGGCAGCTCACTTTCTGATGTCTTTCAAAAATTTAATCTTCAAATGAAGTATGGTCCAATTTGTTGTAAGGTAAACAACAAAGTAGAGGGACTTCATTATCGTGTATACCATAGCAAGGACGTGGAATTTATGGATATGCATACTTCTTCCGGGTCAAGAAACTATACCCGTACTTTGTTTTTTGTCCTCTGTAAGGCTGTTCATGATATTTATCCGGTAAGCAATGTCGTTATCGATATTCCTGTAAGTAATGGGTACTATGTTAATCTTAGCCTGGGACATAAGGTGACGATGCAGGATGTGGATAATATCCGTCGGCGCATGCAGGAGATCATTGACGCTGCTATTCCTGTCCTGCGTTATGAAGTGCCAACTGAGGATGCTGTGAAGATGTTTAAGGAAAAGGGGGATACAGCTAAGGCTAAATTGTTGGAAAGTGCTGGTAAACTCTATACTATTTACTATGCTATCGATGATTATGTAGATTACTATTATGGTTCATTGCTCACTAATACGAAGTATCTTTATCTTTTTGGTCTGGAACAATACTATGAAGGATTATTGCTGCGTATTCCTTCGTTGATGGATCCGGGAGTCCTACCTGATGTCGTAAAACAGGATAAGATGTTTGACATCTTTCGGGAACATCATCATTGGCAGGATATTATGGGAATTCGTACAGTGGGAGATTTTAACGAAGCAGTCTGCCAGGGCCATGAGACGGATATCATTAATGTTTCCGAAGCCTTACAGGAAAAGAAAATATCTCATATCGCTGATGAAATTGCCAGCCGTAAGGAAGTTAAGCTGGTCTTGCTTGCGGGGCCTTCTTCGTCTGGTAAGACTACCACTTGCAAAAGGTTGTCAATTCAGTTGCTTGCCAACGGTATTAAGCCTTTGCAGATATCCCTTGATGATTATTTCCTGGATCGTGAACATACACCTAGGGATGTAAAGGGAGAGCTGGACTATGAAAGTATCTACGCTTTGAATCTTGAGCTTATCAATAAGCAGTTTCAGGCGCTTTTCCGCGGTGAAGAGATCGAGCTTCCCCGTTATAATTTCCAGTCTGGAAAGAGTGAGAAGAGTGGCAAGAAATTGAAAATGGAGAAAAATAATGTGCTTGTAGTCGAAGGTATTCATGCACTGAACCCAGAACTTACTGCTCAGATATCTGAAGAACAGAAATATAGAGTATATGTGTCAGCTTTGACTACAATTCTTCTTGATCATCATAATTATATCCCGACTACAGACAATCGTCTATTGCGTAGAATCATACGTGACTATAAATATCGGGGTGTCAACGCCCAGGAGACAATCCATCGCTGGCCGTCAGTACGCGCTGGCGAAAACAAATGGATCTTTCCTTATCAGGAGAATGCCGATGCCATGTTCAATTCTGCTATGCTTTATGAATTGTCCGTTATACGCATGCAGGCAGAACCATTGTTGGAACAGGTTCCGGAAAACTGTGAGGAGCATTCCGAAGCTTATCGCCTAAAGAAATTCCTGAGTTATATTAAACCTATTCAATGGAGGAATTTGCCTCCGACAAGCCTTCTTCGGGAATTTCTTGGTGGAAGTTCCTTTAGATATTAATATAAAATAAATAAGGTGTAT
>DMYZ01000155.1 GCA_003483565.1 Prevotella sp. | reverse complement strand
ACAGCACACGGGCATAGATACCTATCGAAACTGTAGGGTCACCAAGCTCCACCTTCGACAACGTGCGACGCGTGATAGTGGCACGGTCGGCCACGTCCTGCATCGACAGATGTCGACGCTTACGAGCCAGCATTATCTGCTCTCCCATGATGGTCAGGCTCTCACTTACCTGGTGGGGCATTATCTTACCGAATGTCTTCTTTGTCATAGCAATAATGTACATTATAGTACACAAATATATATATTATTGTTTACTATAATACACATTTTACCTAAAATATATGGATATTTAACATCAAGGAATAGCTTCATCTCGGCAACTGTTGAAAGTTGAGAGTCAAAACCTATAGCACTAAGTCTTCCGGCAAGGAAACCAGTCTCGCAGTTCACTTGCGCCATGACATCCATCAGCGCATTAGCACCCCAACGGAAATTGGTCCAATTATCTCTTTCATGTATAAACTTCATAGTGGCAAAAATAGACAATTAAATTGATGAAAACAAGCCGCATGTTTTGCGGTTTAAAGCTGTAAATAAGCCGCAAAAGTAATTTTCGATACCAAGGTCCTATTCTGCCAATAGTCCATTATAACTTTCAATATATTTCATGAAATCAACAAACTTGCGCTTGCGTTTCTTTATTATGCGTGGTCGGAAAACAAACCAGTTGAGACCAATCCATATCAATAAAACCGTATATGCAACTATTCCAAAGAAAAATGAACGGAAAAATGTATATTCATAACTATAAAGTACGAATCCAAGGGACAAAAATAAAAAATACAAGTTCAATATGATATGTTGTTGTCTGTATTCTTGTTTTTTTATGCTAAGAAGACTCTTAATATAATCCATATTGGTTCTATCCATTTTTAATCCAAAATAAAGATAAAGGAGTCTGCCATATGATAAAACAGGCAAAATAAAGCCTGTTGACAACAAAGTAATGCCGACTTTCGTGCTTATCAGTCGTGGATTCCAATATATCCAGATTATCATTCCCAAGGCAATAACCAAGATCATAAGAGCTATTACAACAAAAGCCTCTTCAATTCTGCATAATCTGAAAGATCTTATCTTTTCCCGGATTGCAGATAAATCTGTAACAGGTGCCTGCTGTTTTTTCCATAAGGATTTAATATCTATATCATTTTTCATTTTTACGTAATTTTTTTGCCAATATTGATTTTATTCGATGTATCCGTACACGAACATTCACTTCCGATACACCGGTAATTTGAGCTATTTCCGATTGTTTCAGCTCTTCAAGATAGAGCGAAATTATCAAACGGTCAATTTCAGGAAGTTCTGCTATAGCCTTATACAATGCTTGTACCTGCAAAGAATTATCTTCTGATTCTCCACTAGATTCCCCTGAAGGAACAATTGTATAAGAAATGCTTTTTTGACGCTCAGCCTGACGTAGACAAATGTTTGTTGCAATGCGGAATATCCAAGTCCCCACAGATGATTCACCCTTAAAGGATGGAAGATATTGCCAAACACGGACAAAAACATCTTGTGCCAAGTCTTGAGCCAAAGCATAATCATCAAAATAGCCCAAACATAATCGAAATACTTTATCCCAATATGTTTTATATAGATGCTCGAAACTCACAGCTAATTATTTAATAAGTCAAAAATATGCTGTATATACCATTCCCAGTCATCAAACATGATGAAATGCAAGCCTTTTTCTGCATACTCTACTTTAACGTTTGGCTTACTTCCAAACTGTTGCTTAATCATAGGAACTATTTTCTTAAATGGATGTTCCAATAAAACTAATGTTGGAACTGAGATATTCCTGATGGCTGGTCTTAAATCCACATTGGAATAATCGTAATACATCTTTGCATAAGTCTTTCTGTCAGATGACAAACTCCATTTGACAAGGTCATTATATCGAAGTGTATCTGTCGTAAGGGATATTGCACTGATATAGGCTTGTCTACGAAACTGTTCGTCGCTCATTTCGAGCAAACCAGCTCCAGCTTTCTTAAATTCTTCAGCTGATATTTTTTTAGTTTGAAAATTAGGGTCATAGATAGCTGCCAAACAAGGAAGTGCATCCACAACGACAACACATTTCACCAAGTCTGCGTTGGACGATGCTATGTTCAATGCCAACCCACCTCCCATGCTATGTCCTATCAGTATAGGTTTCTCTATATTTTCCTTACGAATAAAATCGATAATCTGTTTTGTCCAATTATCAAAGGATGGATTTTCTTCAGGAGCGACTCCAGCAAAACCCGGCATCGTTAAAACATAACAAGTATAATCACTTTTCAGAGTATCAACGGTTTGTCGCCATACATCACCAGAGCAGGCAAATCCGGGAATCAAAATAATGGACTGTTTCCCGTTACCAATACGTTGCACAGAAAAAGATTGTGCAAGACTTATACCCGTTAGCCCAAATAATACTACACACAGTAATCCAACTTTAAAAATGAACATCTTCATAACTTTTATCTTTTTCTCTTTAGATACAAGACTAAGGTAAATGTTACAAAGTTAAGCAAATTTTTTCGAGCAAAGCAAAAAGCAAGGTTAAAACAAAATAAGATAAACCTGTTGGCGGAATTAAATTGATTAAACAAAGATGAATAAAAAGTTTCGCATATCGCTGATATTTAGAAAATTAGTAGTATTAAAGCTGTTAATTTCAAATCATCGTATGGACAACCTATATACAAAGCTCGTCAAAATCCTTGAGATATTCAAAC
>DMYZ01000036.1 GCA_003483565.1 Prevotella sp. | reverse complement strand
ATAGCATCCTTAAACAATGCTACCAACTGTTTCAGCTCATCTACATTCAACTCGTAATCAAGTTTGATGCCACGTTGATTTTTAACTTGTTGGATAATAGCCTCAAATGGGTCTACGTCGTCCTTATTAACCGGTTTCATACCAAGAACGACATCACCATACATCTGCACGAAGCGGCGATAGCTATCATAAGCGAAATGCTCATTATTTGTTTTCTTTGCAAGTCCTCTTACTACTTCATCATTTAAGCCTAAGTTTAAAATAGTATCCATCATACCAGGCATAGAAGCACGAGCACCAGAGCGAACAGAAACGAGTAGTGGATTTTCAGGATCACCAAACTTTTTGCCGATAATATCTTCAATAAGCTTCATCGACTTTTCAACATCATCTTTCAACAAAGCTACGACATCATCTTGTCCCTTTTCATAATATTCTGTACAAACATCAGTAGTAATAGTGAAACCAGGAGGAACTGGAACTCCAATGAGGTTCATTTCTGCCAAGTTGGCACCTTTACCACCAAGCAGATTTCTCATGTCTGCTCTACCTTCAGCCTTACCATTGCCGAAGGTATAAACTCTTTTTTCACTCATAGTTGATATAAAAATTCAAATTATTGATTGATCATAACATTTTGTCCTGCAAATATAAAAAAAACAACTTGTTTACACAAACTTTTACGTAAAAATATGATACTACGCTTCTCATTTTTTATCTGTTACCGCACACAAATTTTTATGAATCTATCTACAAATACACTTTATCTGTTTTTTTTTATTACCTTTGCACCCAAAAGTTATAAAATAAATATGAGCAGGAATAGAAAGCCTTTACCCACATTACAAAATGTTACAATTACAGACATAGCCGCTGAGGGCAAATCACTGGCTAAAGTCGACGATATGGTTGTCTTTGTACCTTTCACCGTACCTGGTGACATCGTTAATCTACAGATTCGCAAAAAGAAACATCATTACTGTGAAGCTGAAGTTACCAGCTTCATCAAATACAGTGATTGCCGTGCCACACCTTTTTGCAACCATTTTGGTATCTGTGGAGGATGTAAATGGCAAAATCTTCCCTATGAAGAACAGATCAAAGCTAAACAAAAACAAGTGTATGATCAATTAAGCCGTATCGGCAAAATTGAATTACCAGAGTTCCACCCTATCCTAGGCTCACAAAAAATTCAAGAATATCGCAATAAGCTGGAATTCGGTTGCGCGAATAAGCGTTGGTATACCCGGGAAGAAATAGCCCAACTGCCACCTAAGAAAGAAGGTGAAGAAGGTAATCTCAAAGAAGGAGCTATTGGCTTTCATATCACAGGAGCTTTTGATAAAATTTATCCTATAGAGAAATGCTGGCTTATGGACGATCTCCATAATAAAATAAGGAACAAAATCAGCATATACTGTAAAGACCACGACATATCTTTCTTTGACCTTAGACAGCAGCATGGGTTACTACGTGACATAATGTTTCGCAACAGTAATTCTGGAGAATGGATGGTACTTATCCAGTTTCATTATGACGAAGAAGGTGATGAAGAAAAGGCGAAAGGACTACTTCAAGAGCTTGCAGACACATTTCCTCAAATCACATCTCTGCTCTATGTAAACAATCAGAAGGGCAATGATACCTTTGGGGACTTGAATATTGAAATATTCAAAGGCAACGACTATATTTACGAAAACATGGGAGACTTAAAATTCAAAGTTGGCCCGAAGAGTTTTTATCAAACAAATACAGATCAAGCCTATCAACTATACAAAGTAGTACGAGACTTTGCAGAACTAACGGGAAAAGAATTGGTCTATGATCTTTATACCGGGACTGGTACTATTGCCAATTTTGTAGCTTACCAAAGTAAAAAAGTTATTGGTATCGAATATGTACCGGAAGCTATCGAAGATGCAAAGACAAACAGTTTAATAAATCATATCGACAACACATCATTTTATGCAGGTGACATGAAAAATATTCTCACTGACACTTTTATAAATCAGCATGGTCGTCCAGACGTAATTATTACTGATCCACCACGTGCTGGTATGCATCAAGATGTCATTAAGATGATACAGAATGCAGCTCCTCAACGTATTGTCTATGTCAGCTGTAATCCTGCCACTCAAGCCCGGGATCTGGCATTACTCGATGCAGGCTACAAAGTGACACAAGTACAACCCGTTGATATGTTTCCACACACTCCTCATGTAGAAAATGTAATACAACTTATAAAAAGATAATACTAATAACAAATAGACTAATGAAAAAAAAGATTATCGCTACTGCATTAATTTTCACAGCCATCTCTGTTCAAGCTCAAGTCAAACAGCCAGAATGGTTAACTGATGTGAAATTGTCCGGCTATGGCATGATGCAGTATCAGGCCAGTAACGAAGACGGCGCCAAATCTAATACCTTTAATCTTCGTATAGCTCGTATTTCTCTTGATGGAAGAATTGCCAATGATTTCTACTGGAAATTTCAGATACAAGTAAATGGAAACACAACTACTTTAGGAAACTCTCCGAAGATTGTAGATTGTTTTACAGAATGGCAAAAATTCAACTTCTTACGTATAAAACTAGGACAATTTAAACGTGCTTTTACTTTTGAGAATCCCATGACACCTATTGATCAAGGGTTTATGAGTTATGGGGAAGTTATTAACAATCTGGCAGGATTCAATGACCGTAATGGTTCACACAGTTCCAACGGACGTGATATCGGAGTTCAAGTACAAGGAGACTTTCTTAAGAATGTCAGAGGGCGTAATCTGTTACACTATCAAGTCGGTATTTACAATGGACAAGGTATCAATGTCCAAGACGTTGACCAGCAAAAAGATATCATCGGCGGGCTGTGGTTAATGCCAGTTCAAGGGATGCGAATCGGAGCTTTTGGATGGACTGGTTCTTATGCCAGAAAAGGAACTCCAAGCAGCGAAGGCATCACAGCTCCAATACTCAGAAAATTACAGCAACGCCGCTATGCTTTTTCTGCAGAATACAAAACAGAAGACTGGACTTTTCGTTCAGAATACATACACTCTACAGGTTACGCTTTCAAAACACGTTATCAAAAAGAAGATGATGCTTCAGATATTACACTAAGTAGTAATGGAGATAAGGCCCAAGGAGTATACGCATTGGTTATTGCACCAATTATTAAAGACAAGCTGCATGCTAAAGCACGTTATGACATGTATCAGCCAACAGGAAACGCCTCAAAGCAAAGAACCCAGTATGATGCCGGAATAGATTACGAATTTAATAGAAACTGGCAAATTAATGCGGAGTATGCTTATATTCATGACCGTTCTCTGCCATTGACCAATACATCCTACAGCCCGAACTACAGCATAATTGACGTAGAAGTAGATTTTAAGTTTTAATTAAAATCTACTTAATTTAAAAGGAAACAATTATGATAGAAGAAAATACAGACCATCAGGCAGAAGAGCAGATGGAATCATATAAGGTTTACAATCGTAAAAGTGGTTATCACAAAAGTGATGCACACCATCACCGGCATCATCATATAGGAGTAAAACCTTTTGGAAATAGCGGAAGGCTGGAAAAAAGAAAAAGGAAAGTTATTGGCAACCTCCTTTTTCTTCTTATGTCTATTGTTGCCTTTATTATTTTAATCACTGTATACTGGCTGTATACTCACGATTAGGGTTCGTCAAGCTAGAAGGAATATGAGAATCCAAGAGATGCATATTCCTTCAGCTGCAAATATCCATGATGCTCATCTCGGCTTGCCCCATCATCAAATCTCGGATATATAAACAAATTTGTTGATATATATTGATTAAATTTAAACACGATTGTATTTTCCCATTCAAACTCAGTCCTACGATATGTTGTATATCCATACATTCGGGTTTTCCAACTAATCATATCAGATATTTTCCAGCCTAAATCAAAAGTAAATTCAGAACCATAGTCGAGCAGAGTATGCTTTCCTTCATCTAATCCATAATTAGTAGAAAGCGACAATCTTTTGACGTATTTCCAGTTCAATGCCAACGGTGCTAAATGAATAGTTCCCGTAAGTTTTTTATTCAACCAATTCACATTATAATCCATACCTAAAGAAAGATTCAGGTTAAATGGTGACATAAAATCACTATAGACAAAATCATCATTGCTCTTGAAACCCTTTGTGAATTGGGTATAGGCTATCATCTGCAAAGTATAATACCATTTCTTCGTTGCCTGAAGTCCCAGTTTGCTTGTATAGCGTATAAGATCTTCTGAAGTTTTATACTTATGCAAGCTATCATCTTTTGACGCCTGATACCCCAATTTCAATTCTAATTCGTTATCCCATTTTACTTTTTGTTTATTATTATAATTAACTTGTAAGTCTACACTACCAAGCATAGAATAGCTGCTTTCGCCTCCTTTATACCAGTTGTTAGAAACATAATTCTGCAAAAACTGTAAATAATAATCTCCCCCAAGCGTCCAAAAGTTCGGTTTTTTTAAATAAACACCCATTGAAATAATATCTGGTTCCATGGGCTTTGGCGAAACACGTTCTACCATATTAGGATGAACTTCACGTATTTTCGGGCTCTCCAAACCTTTGATAGATTGATCAGCTAGAGTTTTTTCAGTCTGTGCAACCAATCCAGGATAGTTCAGATAAATATTCATTAAAGCTCTATTAAGTATTCCATCCGAAACTGTATCGGCAGACTGTACATTTAAATCAAGAAAATCTCTGATAGGCTTGCTAAAATAAGTCAATGGTGGAATTAGAACAAATAGTTTCTCCTGATAAATATTATCACTATCTATCTTCACAGTGTCCATTTTTTCCTTGTATTGATTCAAGGAGTCGACATATCGATCCACCCAAGATGAAGAAGAAGACAAAACATCATGAGTCAAAATATGACTAGACTGTACCTGAGCTGATGCGGCCAAAGCCGTAAAACAGAACAGCAGAGCAATGCTTAAAAATTTTTCTTTCACAATATTCAAATATTTTGCCTGCAAAGATAATAAATTCTATTTAGAGATTGCATAGATTAACACAGATTATTATTTTTATTGCTTGTTAGTTTCATATAATTGTTGTATATTTGCAAATTGTTAATTATAAAGTAATTTAAATATCACATTATCGTGGCTGAAACAAAATACATCTTCGTCACCGGCGGTGTGGTTTCTTCACTTGGCAAGGGAATCATTTCTGCATCAATTGGGAAACTGCTCCAGGCAAGGGGCTATAACATCACCATCCAAAAATTCGATCCGTACATTAATATTGATCCAGGTACGCTGAATCCTTATGAGCACGGAGAATGTTACGTCACTATTGACGGTATGGAAACCGACCTCGACCTCGGTCACTACGAGCGTTTCACCGGTATCCAGACAACTAAAGCCAATTCTCTCACTACAGGTCGAATATATAAGGCTGTAATAGATAAGGAGAGACGTGGAGATTATTTGGGTAAAACTATACAGGTAGTACCTCACATTACAGATGAAATTAAACGTAATGTCAAACTCTTAGGAGAAAAATATCATTATGATTACGTTATTACTGAAATTGGTGGTACCATAGGTGATATTGAAAGTGCTCCTTTTATGGAAGCTATCCGACAATTAAAATGGGAACTTGGTAACAGAGCTATCAACGTTCATTTGACATATGTACCTTATCTTAAAGCAGCAGGTGAACTAAAGACGAAACCAACACAGCACTCTGTAAAAGAGTTGCAGAGTGTCGGAATACAACCTGACATACTCGTACTTCGCACAGAGAAACATCTTCCTGACAGTATACGTAAGAAAGTAGCCAATTTTTGTAATGTTGATTTTGACTGTGTTTTTCAGAGTGAAGACCTTCCTAGCATTTACGAAGTACCTGTAAATATGCAAAATCAGGGTCTTGATGCAGCTATTATTCGTAAAACAGGAGGAAAGGTAAGTGGAAAACCTGAGTTGGGACCTTGGAAAACATTTCTTGACCGTCGCAACAAGGCAACCGAAACCGTTAATATCGGGCTGGTAGGAAAATATGATCTCCAAGATGCTTATAAGAGCATTCGCGAAAGTCTTTCGCATGCAGGAACCTACAATGACTACAAAGTAAAAATAACTTTCATCAATTCTGAATATATTACGGATGATAATGTAGCTGAAAAATTGAAAGGACAGAATGGTATAGTTATCTGCCCGGGATTTGGCCAGCGTGGTATTGAAGGGAAAATTATTGCCACGAAATATACCCGAACACACGACATCCCTACTTTTGGTATCTGTCTGGGAATGCAAATGATGGTCATAGAATTCGCACGTAATGTTTTAGGCTACGACGATGCCAACTCTCGCGAAATGGATGAAACCACACCACATAATGTCATTGATATTATGGAAGAACAAAAAAACATTTCTAACATGGGTGGAACCATGCGACTCGGCGGCTATGAATGTGTTTTGAAGAAAGGTTCACGTGTAGCAGAGATATACCAAAAAGACCATATTGTAGAAAGGCATCGCCATCGCTACGAATTCAACAGCAATTATGAAAAAGAATTCGGAGAAAAAGGTATGAATTGTGTTGGGCGTAACCCTGACAGCGATCTAGTTGAAATTGTTGAAATACCTCATCTAAAATGGTATATCGGTACACAATATCATCCAGAATATCAGAGTACAGTACTTCATCCTCATCCACTTTTTGTCGATTTCGTTAAGACAGCAATAGCAAACCAAAATAAAAAATGAACAAGAACAACATTATCGGCTTCTCGCTTATAGCAATTGTCCTTATCGGCTTCAGCTGGTACAGCCAACCTTCAGAAAAAGAAAAAAAAGCACAACAGGAACAACTGGCTAAGCAAGAAGCAACAAGAGAAAAAACAGAAAAGACACTGCAAAATGCAGCCAACGCAAAACAAGCTGCGACCAAAGCAAAAATCCTTGAAGATACAACGGCACTTTTCCATGATGCTCTACAAGGAAAGCCACAGCAAATTACTCTTCAGAACAGTAAAGTTGCATTAACTTTAAATTCTAAGGGTGCAGTCGTAGAAAAAGCTATTATCAAAGGATATGTAGGCCATGACATTAAGTCTAGGAACGATGCCAATGATAAGAACCACGTTACTCTTTTTGATACAAAGGACCAGTCGCTGAAATTTATGCTTTCAGCTAAAGAAGCTAATATTATTACTTCCGACCTTTATTTTACACCATCACAAGTTACCGATTCTACAGTTACTTTCACAGCCAATGCAGGTATAGGCAAAAACATTGTGATGAGCTATGTGCTCGGCAATGACTATCTTCTTCACATGAAGATGAGTGTTAACGGCATGGCAGGCTTTTTTGCCCCTAACATCAACACGATGGATATAGACTGGACAGATCATTGCCGCCAACAGGAGAAAGGTTTCTCTTTTGAAAACAGATATGCCACCTTAACCTATCATAAATCCAGTGGCGGCACAGATTACTTAAATGAGACCAAAGAACAGATTGACAAAAATGTAGAAGACCCCATTGACTGGGTAGCATTCAAAAATCAATTTTTCTCTGCAGTAATAATATCTAAAAATGACATTAAGAGCAATGCTCTTATGACAAGTATCCCAGAGCAGAAAGGATCGGGATATCTCAAACAGTACGAAGCAAAAATGAAGACGTTCTTTGATCCTACAGGGAAACGTCCTTCTGAATTTAATTTCTATTATGGTCCTAATGATTTTAGATTGCTCAAGAAAGTAGAAAAGGAGAGCAACTTTGGCAAACAGTTAGAGTTACAACGTCTGGTTTATTTAGGATGGCCTCTTTTCCGTATTATCAATCGTTGGTTTACCTTATATGTATTTGACTGGCTCAGTAAAGTATTCCCTATGGGAATCGTACTTATTATGATCACTCTTCTACTCAAGGTTATTACCTATCCAATGGTAAAGAAGAGTTACATGAGCTCTGCCAAAATGAGAGTTCTGAAACCTAAACTTGATGAAGCAACAAAGCAATACGACAAGCCAGAGGATCAAATGCAGAAGCAACAGGCTATGATGGCCGAATATAGCAAATACGGAGTAAGTCCACTTTCAGGCTGCCTGCCAATGCTTATACAAATGCCAATCTGGATAGCCATGTTTAACTTTGTCCCTAACGCCATCCAACTTCGTGGGCAAAGCTTTTTATGGATTAAAGATCTAAGTACATATGACCCAATTATTTCATGGAGCAAAAATCTTTGGATGATTGGCGACCATATCAGTTTGACTTGTATACTTTTCTGTGGTGCCAATTTACTTTATAGTTGGTTCACCATGAAGCAGCAGGAAGATCAAATGGTTGGGCAACAAGCTGATCAGATGAAGATGATGAAATGGATGATGATTCTTATGCCATTATTTTTCTTCTTTGTTTTCAATGATTACAGTGCAGGACTAAACTTCTATTATTTCATTAGTTTGTTCTTTAGTGCTGCCATTATGTGGGCTTTGAGAAAAACGACGAACGAAGAAAAACTTCTTCATATTCTAGAGGCTCATTACAGCGAAAACAAGTCCAATCCAAAGAAAAAGAGTGGCCTTGCTGCTCGTCTCCAAGCTATGCAGCAAGAGCAGATAGAGATGCAAAAGAAACGGGAAGATCTTGCTAACAAGAAAAGAGATCTAAATAAAAAATAGAATGACAAAATAAGAAGGGCGGACATCACGATGCCCGCCCTTTTTTCTATTAAGACTTATCATGAACAATTTACTAGCAACAGCAGTTGCTGCCATGCTCACATGCAGCAGCATCCAAGCACAAACAATGATTGAAAAGAACAATATCAAACTAGAAAGTGATCTGATGACACCTGAAGCCTTGTGGGCTATGGGAAGAATAAGCACAGTATCACCTTCTCCTGACGGCAAGAAAATTGTCTATCAAGTAGGATATTATAGTGTAAAAGAGAATAAAGGTCATCAAATCCTTTATGTAAGTAACAGCAATGGTAAAAACAAACTGCAACTTACTCGCGATTCAAAAAATGAAAGCGATGCAGCTTGGATAGATCAAGGCAAACATATTGCATTTATTAGGGACGGACAAATTTGGCGTATGAATCCTGACGGTACTGGTCGCAAGCAGCTAACCAATTCAAAAACTGACATCGAGGGATTCCGCTTCTCACCAGACAGTAAAAAGGTAATTCTCATTAAGAGCATCCCTTACTATGGTAGTATAAAAAAGAATCCGTCAGATTTACCTCTTGCCTCTGGAAGACTCATCACAGATTTAAATTACCGCCATTGGGATCATTATGTCAAAACAATTTCTCATCCTTTTATCGCTGATGCCAATGATGAGAATATCAATGATGGAATTGATATTCTAGAAGGTCAGCCCTACGAATGTCCTATGGCTCCATTTGGTGGTATTGAGCAATTGGCCTGGAGTCCTGATTCTAAATATATAGCTTATACCTGCCGTAAAAAAGAAGGCGTAGAATATGCAGTTTCCACAGATGCAGATATATACCTATATAA
>DMYZ01000089.1:9617-12670 GCA_003483565.1 Prevotella sp. | reverse complement strand
CCCCTTTCCTTTTCGTCAGAAATAGGGCAGATATCATTATGGCCAAACTCAATTAACACAAAATCACCAGGCAGCAAGCTATTATATACCTTTTCCCAACGTCCTTCTCTAATATAACTACGGGTACTTCTACCAGCCATCGCTGCGTTATAAGTAGTAATTTTTTTATCATTAAAGATCAAAGAAGCCTGAGATCCCCATCCCCACATACCATTTTTATCTTTATCTTCATTTTTTACGGTTGAATCACCTGTAAACCAAACTACAGGTTTCCCCTTTTCACGTTTTACGGGATAAGTTGGCAGGCCTACATTAACCATCATAGCCTGCAAAGGTTTTAAGTCTGGATTTTCACTTGCCATAATACCTTCTGCTGCAGAACGTGCATTCATCTCTGCTCCCCAAAGACTACTGTGGATATGATCCTTATAAAAATGATAACTCTCTTTCCATTTGCTATAATGATCAAGCTTGTTTCCACTGATTTCATTCAAATCAACAAAAGGTACGCCCTCTTCTGCGGCTACATAAGCAGCCCACTGAGTTTGGGGCTTACGCACGATCTTTCCTGTTTTTGGATCAAAATCATCACGAGGTGTCAATGACATCAGAATAGGATTAGCTCCCATCTCCCGGCATTCAGCAATATATCTTCTCAGGTATCCCCCATAAGTATAAACAGTTTCCTCTGCACCAGTTTCCTTAATCTTCACCTGGATGCTGTCATCACCAACACCAGGAAGTACTGCACGAGCACGTCCGCTGTCAAAAGGACCATTGTCATTATGTCCTATAGAAATAACAACCCAGTCACCAGGTCTGAGTGCTTTATGGATAGCTGGCCAGAGTTTATTATAGAAAGTACGGGTACTCATCCCCCCTAAAGCTTGATTCTCTACAGAGATCTTATCAGGATCAAAATACTCATGTTCAAAATATCCCCATCCCCACTGGCCGTTACTTCCATTGCCCAGAGTGCCGTTACGCATAGTACTGTCACCGATATAAAAAAGTACCGGGTGATTTCCCTTACGAGTTGTTCCCGGTGCCGGGCGCGACATTAGCGCCTTGGCTATGCTGTCAGGAGTATTATCAATCACCTTATTGACATCTTCAACAGGATTGGGTAAATTGTCAAAACCGGTCTGAGCCAAGGCTCCAAGGGCCACAGCAGAGATCATTGTAATAGTAGATAGTAATCGTTTCATTTTTTATACATTATATAAATAGGTAATGCAAAGATAACCAATAAAAATGAAACATCATAGAGTTAAGCCACAAATATTCGTTGCACAATTACTTTATTTTGTGCACAACAAATGTTCGTTTGTGCATTTTAATGCTATTTTATTTGCCCAACAATAAAATTTTAGGTAATTTTGCCCCGAATTTGTTTGAATTTTACAAAACATTCTAATATATGAAGTTGAAAATCGTAGTACTTGCCAAGCAGGTACCTGACACAAGAAATGTGGGTAAAGACGCCATGACTGCCGAAGGCACTGTCAACCGCACCGCTTTACCTGCTATCTTCAATCCAGAAGACTTAAACGCTTTGGAGCAAGCCCTTCGTATCAAGGACCAGAATCCAGGTTCTACTGTAGGTGTTCTTACAATGGGGCCTCCTCGTGCTGGCGAAATCATCCGTCAGGGCCTGTATAGAGGTGCTGATACGGGATGGTTGCTTACCGACCGTAAGTTTGCCGGTGCCGATACTCTTGCTACTTCCTACGCACTGGCTATGGCCATCAAGAAAATTGGTAATGTTGATCTCGTTATTGGTGGCAGACAGGCTATTGATGGTGACACAGCACAAGTTGGTCCTCAAGTTGCTCAGAAGCTAGGACTCAACCAAGTTACATATGCAGAGGAAGTAGTCAAAATTGAGAATGGGAAAGCTGTTGTCCGCCGACATATTGACGGTGGTGTAGAAACAGTAAAAGCTCCTTTGCCTATCATGATTACCGTTAACGGAACCGCTGCTCCAGCACGTCCTTGCAATGCAAAATTGGTAATGAAATATAAATACGCAACTTGCCCCATGGAACGTAAAGGTGACGAGCCTTGGACTCCATTATATGAGAGCCGTCCTTATCTGACACTCAACCAGTGGAGCGTAGCTGATGTCAATGGCGATGAGACCCAGTGTGGTCTGTCAGGGTCACCGACGAAAGTAAAGGCTGTTCAAAACATCGTATTTCAGGCAAAGGAAAGTAAAACACTTACCAGCAGTGATACTGACGTAGAGAGTTTAGTAGAAGAATTGTTGAATGAAAAAATTATTGGCTAAATATATAGATCTTTATGAATAACGTATTTGTATATTGCGAAATTGAGGGTACGACCATACAGGAAGTATCACAGGAACTTCTCACCAAAGGTCGCAAATTGGCCAATAAACTTGGTGTAGACCTCAACGCTGTTGTTGCTGGTACAGGCATTAAAGGTAAAGTAGAAAATCAAATTTTACCTTACGGCGTAGATAAATTATTTGTTTTTGATGCTGAAGGGCTTTTTCCTTATACTTCAGCTCCTCATACTGATATTCTCACAAAACTTTTCAAAGAAGAGAAACCTCAAATAGCTCTCATGGGTGCTACCGTTATCGGCCGTGACCTTGGGCCTCGTGTTTCTTCTTCTCTAATTTCCGGTCTTACCGCTGATTGTACACAATTAGAGATTGGTGACTATGACGATAAAAAAAGTGGCAAGCACTATGATCATCTGCTCTACCAGATTCGTCCGGCTTTTGGTGGAAATATCGTTGCTACGATCGTCAATCCTGATCATCGTCCACAAATGGCTACTGTACGTTCCGGCGTTATGCAGAAAGCCATCTACGAAGGTAAAGCTAAAGAAGAAGTTGTTTATCCTGATGTTGCGAAGTATGTTCCGACAGCAGACTATGTAGTTAAAGTCATCGACCGTCATATAGAAGCTGCCAAAAACAATCTGAAAGGTGCACCTATTGTTATAGCCGGTGGGTATGGCGTAGGCTCAAAAGAGGGATTTGACATGCTTTTCGAATTAGCTAAAGAACTTCATGGAGAAGT
>DMYZ01000089.1:1247-9349 GCA_003483565.1 Prevotella sp. | reverse complement strand
ACTGTTGAAGATGTCGTTCCTAAGCTGATAAAGTATTACAAACAGAATTCCAAGTAAAACAATGGCAAACTATTATACAGATCATCCAGAGATTGCATTCTATCTGAATCATCCTCTGATGAAGCGTATTGTTGAACTCAAAGAGCGCAACTACGCAGATAAAGACAAATATGAAGATGCACCTGTCAACTTTGAAGATGCCATCGAGAATTATAAACGGTTACTGGAAATCACCGGTGATCTTGCTGCCAACACTCTAGAACCTAACGCAGAAAGCGTTGATCTAGAAGGGCCACATTTGGAAAATGGACGTATGATCTACGCCAGCAAGACTTATGAAAATCTTGCAGCTACCCGTCAGGCTGGTCTTTGGGGGGTATCCATGCCTCGGCAATATGGTGGTTTAAACCTGCCGAATATCATCTTTTCCATGCTGTCAGAAATGATATCAGCAGCTGACGCTGGGTTCCAGAATATATGGTCACTACAAAGCTGCATAGATACTCTATATGAATTCGGTTCAGAAGAGCAGCGTGCCAAATATATTCCTATGGTAAGCGAAGGGGCAACCATGTCTATGGACCTGACTGAACCAGATGCTGGTTCTGATTTGCAGCGTGTAATGCTGAAAGCTACACAAGATGAAGATGGTACATGGCGGCTGAATGGTGTGAAACGTTTTATCACTAACGGTGACTCTGATATTCACTTGACACTCGCACGTTCCGAAAAGGGTACTCATGATGGCCGTGGACTATCTATGTTCATTTATGACAAGCGCAATGGTGGCGTTACCGTACGTCATATTGAGAAAAAACTTGGTATTCACGGATCACCAACCTGTGAACTCGTATTCAAGGATGCCAAAGCTGAGCTTTGCGGCAGTTGCCGTCTGGGATTGATTAAATATGTCATGTCCCTGATGAATGGTGCCCGTCTGGGTATCGCCGCACAGAGTGTTGGCGTTGAGCAAGAAGCCGTCAATGAAGCGATGGCATATGCCAAAGAGCGTCAGCAGTTTGGTAAAGCTATCGTTACTTTTCCAGCAGTCTATGATATGCTTTCACGTTCTAAGGCAAAACTTGATGCCGGTCGTTCCTTGCTATACCAGACAGCAGCTTATGTAGATATCTACAAGAGCCTGGAAGATATCTCCCGTGAGCGCAAGCTGACTCCAGAAGAGCGTCAGGAAATGAAAAAGTATAGTCGCTTGGCAGACGCTTTCACTCCTATTGCAAAGGGAAGCAATTCCGAATACGCAAGCCAGTGTGCCTACGATGCGATCTCCGTACACGGCGGTAGTGGTTTCATTATGGAATATAAGAGTCAGCGTCTGTATCGCGATGCTCGTATCTTCTCTATTTATGAAGGAACTACACAGCTTCAAGTTGTTGCTGCTGTACGCTATATTACAAATGGCACTTATCTCAATATTATCAAGGAAATGCTGGCAGACGAGAATATTTGCGATTGCATGAAACCTCTCGCAGCTCGTGTAGAAAAGATGGTTGATAAATACGAAACTGCCATCGAGAAAGTCAAAGCTGACGAAAATCAGGAAGAGCATGATTTTCTGGCTCGACGTCTCTACGATATGACCGCAGATATCATAGGCTCAATGCTCATTATACGTGATGCTAGTTCTGCACCAGAACTTTTCAAGAAAAGTGCTAACGTATATGTACGTATGGCAGAAGAAGAGGTCTTCGGTCATGCAGCATACATTATGGATTTCAAAGCTGAGGAACTCGAAAGCTTCCGTGCAGAAGAGACAACTGTAGAATCTGATAATTAAGCAAAAGCTTAACAAAATATGAAAAAGCTAATTCTTAAATAAGAATTAGCTTTTTCTGTTATAAGCCATAATTGATGACCTTTATCTTTTTATAGACTCAAAATAGAACTAAAATAATAATAATAAGTTTTTTATATTATTCATTTGGAAATAGCCATATTTTTTAATAACTTTGCGAACAATTATGAAAAGACTTTTTTTTTCAATATTAAGTTTTGTTCTTATTACATTCTGCATATCAGGATGTAAAATGGCACCATCAAATAACAATGGAGACACCGTTGCAGCATCAGTATTTACACCTGTTGACACGGCAAGACTTCATAAATTAGCCGTAAAAGAGCATAAAGCAATCAAAGATAGTACAGATATCTTTATTGTAGGTAACGCTTCCGACCGACATAATCTACAGCTCATCACTTATCCTACCCAACGAGATACCCTGACATTCGCCCGTGCACACCATATTAAAGTTCGTGGTAATGCTGATTTTGGACATATTGTCAGAATAAAATTCTATATCAACGGGACTGATACACTCATATCAAATGTAGATGAAATCAAGATAAAAGGGACATCTAAACATTAAGTAAAATAATGTTTCAAGAAAAAAGACGTTACTGTTCCGGGTATTGCTGATATATCTTGATGCCGTAATCTTCAGCCATTGCATAGATATATTCCATAATTGAAGCCAAATGCGCTTCATAAGCTTTGGCCTCTTTTTCTTTCAAAAAGAAATAGACTTCCAAAGGCAAGCCACAATTTGTTGCCTCCAACAACCTTACCATAATTATCATTTTTGTATTTATCTCTTTATTGCCCTTGAGATACTCTTCTATTGCCAGACGGAATCTTCCCAAATTGGTACCATCTTCTTCTTTTCTAATTGATCTGAAATCAATAAAAAACTTACTTTGTACCCTTCGCCCTTCACTTCGCTGCATACCTATCCAATTCTGGAAGGTACCTGATACCAATGTGGAAGGACTCACGGTTACAATAGTATTGTCAAAATTACGTACTTTAACCGTAGAAAGAGTAATATCCTGCACGATGCCATTAGCCTGCGTACCTGGCACTGTAATCCAATCACCCCTGTGAACCATATCATTGCTTGTAAGCCTCAGACCTGATACCAAATCAGTAATAGTATCCTTGAATACCAACATTAATATTGCACTGGTTGCACCCAAACCGGCAAAGAGATTCATAGGGCTCTTATTCAAAGCTATCGATACGACAACGATAACAGCAACAAAACCCATTAATATTTTTAGCACACCGCAAAAACTACGTAAATATTGCTGTATTCGGCTGCGGCGAGGCTGGTCATCAAGTTCATCAAAGCCACTAATAAACACAAATACCGTCCGTGTACCCATTATAGTAATATAAATAGCCGTAAGCCGGGCTAGAATCTCACGTACAATCGGATGCTGATAGAATGTCATCGGGAGAAGAGCCCAGACGATAATGGCGGGTACTATATGACAAGCACTATGCAAGAACTTCTCATTGAAAAGAATATCATCCCATTTTGCTGTTGTATGTCTGGTAATTCTAGAAAGTAGTGGAACAAATATCTTAGAGCAAATTATATCTGACAACCACGCTATAAGAATTGTCACGACAATAAGAATGATATGACGAAGAATAGGTACAGCAATACCATAGATACCGATCATACCAATAAGATGCTCAACGAAAATACGAATGTGTTCCATATCAAGTCCTTTCTTTATTACTGCGGTTGACACAGCAATGTACATACCCTATCCTGAAAAGCACGACCATTTCTGCCATGCATCACCCCTTGATCGATAATAGAGAAACAAAGCATGTGTCCATTGGCAGCCCTGCAATATCCAGCCAGACTGCTGACGCCAGTTACAGTCCCCGTCTTGGCATGAACATTACCATCCGTAAAACTGCCGAGCATACGTTTCTTTAAGGTTCCGTCAACTCCCGCAACAGGCAAAGCCGGATACAGATGGAGGTAAATATTATTATTCTGATAAGCATAACGCAACAGACGAACTTCCAGTTCTGCTGACACGTAATTGTACAGCGACAATCCACTACCATCTGCAAATTTATATCGTGCTGAATTCAATCCTATTTTATCAATTAGCTGTTTCTCAATAGCCCTGGCACTCTTAGCTGACGCCTGACGGTTACCAGTACTAGCTGCAATCTGATAATACATAGATTCAGCATACAGATTATCACTTTCCTTAAGCATACGCATCAATATCTGATCAATAGAATGTGAACGAGTCGTAATGACGTAAGATTCTGCAGGGCATTGCTTCTCTTGAGAAGAAAAACCACTAAAGACAATACTGTCGTCAATTAACTTAGCCTTAAAACGATCCATAAACAGATCTTTTCGCGATATAAGTAACGGCGTAAGTACCGAGTTGTCATCATCCCAGCACCAGCCCTCGCCATACTGCTTGTCATCTTTCATTGATACATCGGCATATATGCCACCCCGGATCGTGTCAACTCCCATCTCCTTTAAACTTGATACCAAAGCACTCATATCATCGGCGTTAAACCGGGGGTCCATACCACCAACACAATAGACATCCCCCGTAAGGGTATGATTTTCTATTTTACCAGTATATTTAAGCTGTGTTTTAAACTGATAAGAACCACCTAACTTGTCAATAGCCGTAATTGCCGTAATGAGTTTCATCGTGCTGGCAGGACGCAACAACTGCTTCTCATCATGCTTGTAGATACAGCTGTCTGCAGAAAGATCCCAAACCATAATACCTACTTGAGAAGTTTCAAACATTCTATTCGTTAAAAGATGATCAAACTGTACCTGAATCGACTTTGGCCAAGGTAAACGGACACTGTCAACACTAGTCGTATCCGCAAATGTCGAATCAGCAACATTAGATTCATCATTATCCTCTACGGTCTCGTCTGTCTGCGCCCCAACCTGAAAACTAAAGATGCTGAGTATGCACAGCAACAGAATTCTATGAAGGGATGCTTCTCTTAAATCTTTCATTTGCTTCTTTTCTTCAATTCGCTTAAAAAGGCGTCTTCATCCTCAGGCTGAAAACTAGCCATCTTGCCTTCACCATATTCAATAAGGATATAATGAGACAGATGAAATGCCGTAGACATCATATTTACTTTCTTAATATCTTCAAAAAAAATAATCAAGGGATGTGAAAATCTGCCCTTATCTATAATCAACACATTCTTTTCTTCCTTACCGCCGTCAGATCCAGAAAAGTCATGACTGAAAACATATCGAGTATGAACGACCCGTTCTATCATTACCATAAGAAGTATGACGAGGAGAAACCCCACAACAGCCTGCCTCTGCAAGAAAAACCAGAAGGCAAGTAACGTCAAAATAGTAATTCCACTTTTAGCCGCTATCGTAAAACGCTGATGAAATATTCTATCCAAAATTGCAAAATATTATTATGTATCCAAATATCATTTTGGGTACTTCATCTTGCAAAATTACAAAAAAAATACATCTTAACAGGGTTTTCTTCTAATAAATTATTACTTTTGTATTAATAAAAATGAATAACCATTTAACAATTTATCATGGTTTATAAGTATGATTTTCTCATTATCGGGGCTGGCATTGCCGGTATGAGTTATGCCTTGAAGATTGCCAGAGCACATAAAGGTAAAATTTGCATAATCTGCAAGACTTCGTTTGAGGAAGCTAACACTTCTTTCGCCCAAGGAGGTGTGGCCTCTGTGACTAATATGGAAGTAGATAATTTCGAGAAACATGTCCATGACACCATAGTAGCGGGTGACTACATCAGCGATCCTAAGGCCGTAAAACAAGTTGTTACGAAAGCGCCTTCACAGATAAAAGAACTCGTTGACTGGGGAACCCATTTTGACAAAATGCAGGATGGCAGATATGATCTCCACCGTGAAGGCGGACACTCTGAATTCAGAATTCTTCATCACGCTGACGACACCGGTGCAGAAATTCAGCGTGCATTAATGGCAGCTGTACGTGCAAACCCAGACATCGATGTTAAGGAAAATCATTTTGCAGTAGAAATCATCACCCAGCATCATCTCGGTGCCCGTGTTACCAGGCGCACTCCTTACATTTATTGTTATGGTGCTTATGTCCTTAATCCAGACACCCAAAAAGTAGATACCTACTTAAGCAAGGTCACAGTGATGTGTACTGGTGGATGTGGTGCTGTTTACAAGACGACTACTAATCCTGTCATTGCTACAGGAGATGGTGAAGCTATGGTATATCGTGCCAAAGGAACAGTCAAAGACATGGAGTTTGTCCAGTTTCACCCAACCTCACTCTATCACCCGGGAGAGACTCATCCGGCATTCCTTATCACAGAGGCTATGCGTGGTTATGGAGGCATTCTGAAACTTCCCAACGGTGAAACTTTTATGGAAAAATATGACAAGCGCCTGAGCCTTGCCCCTCGTGACATTGTAGCCCGTGCCATTGACAAAGAAATGAAGATCCACGGTATTGATCATGTCTATCTTGACGTAACACATAAAAATGCAGAACAAACAAAAATGCACTTCCCGAACATTTATGCAAAATGCATGAATATTGGCATCGATATCACAAAGGATATGATTCCTGTACGTCCAGCTGCCCACTACATGTGCGGGGGTATAAAAGTCGATCTGAATGGATGCTCAAGTATAGCCCGTCTCTATGCACTAGGCGAATGTTCATGCACAGGTCTGCATGGTGGCAACCGGTTGGCCAGCAACTCGCTGATTGAAGCTGTAGTTTATGCCAATGCTGCAGCAGAACACAGCATAGAACATGTTGATGAATACGACTTTAACGATCAAGTTCCAGAATGGAATGATGAAGGAACACTGACTAATGAAGAAAAAGTATTGATTACACAGAGTACCAAGGAGGTAGGCGAAATTATGAGCAACTATGTTGGAATTGTCCGTAGTGATTTACGCCTGCAACGGGCATGGGATAGGCTTGACCTTCTCTATGAAGAAACAGAATGCCTTTTTAAGCGTGTAAAGATAAGTAAAGAACTTTGCGAGCTCCGCAATATGATTAATACAGGATATCTTATTACACGCATGGCTATAGAACGGAAAGAGAGCCGCGGATTACACTATACCGTTGACTATCCCGTTCATGCTTACGATAAAAAAACAGTTTGATTTTCAACTTTCAAACAGCCTTATTTTTATCTTGTCAGACTGAATTTGATACTGAGCCCAAAATCCTGAGTAGTCGTAGGATAACTGCTGCTACTCAGCAATGGGGTATTAGTTTGCCTGTCATAATAAAAACTCAAGGTAAGCATACGGCTTAAGGTATAGTTAGCCGCGAAACTCAACTTGAAAGCAGTATTTCCGCTTGTCGCTGTACTTGTTATTGTAGCTATATCACGAGTGATGGAAGCTTGCTTACGCAGACTTAGATCAAGTTGTAAGTTAAGATCATGGTTGATTCCATTAAATCTTCTATTATTCGAGCCATTGCTATTTTCATTTGAATTATTGTGGTTACTTTCATTATGGCTCTTGACTACTCTGGGGCCACCACCCAACATATTAAAATTACTGATACGGTATCCCCAGCCAAAGACCAAGTCGTGGCTCGTGGCCTCATTAATCTGAATGCTCGTCATGCTGAGACTCAAGACCCGAGTGGTACGATACTCTAACTTAGCTGTCATGTTATTATTAAATGTCGTACTTATACCCAACAATGGGGAGAAAGCTTCGTTGATACTTACGGTCGAGACATTGTACATGCTGTTTGGAACTGGATTGCCAGTGGTAGGATCTGTAACAAACCCAAGTCCGTTCATGTATTCCTGGTATGAACTATAACTGCTATAACTGCCTACAGCATATATACTCTTATAACCATGACTGATATTAATACTTTTAAAATGATCTCTAAACCATGGCAATTTTCCAAGTCCACTATAAGTAAACGACCAGTTAGGCAATAACTTTCCTAATGTCGGGAAAATATTCAGTGAGTTACCTCCATTAGCATAAGCCTTCAGAAAAGCAGGAATCAGAACATCACCACTATATTCATTAACAGTACCATTAGCAGCATCAAATTTAGCACCAGCCAGTTTACTGCCAGCTGGATATATAAAACCAGCATATTGACTCTCTACATTTTTTTGAAAATCAGACAAAGAATTACAGAATTTCTCAAAACTCTTGCTATGATAACCATTATTTGCATTGCCAGTACCTTCAAAAGCACTTTTAATGGAAATAGTAGTCATTGTAAAGGTCCCGCTCTGCGTAGTCGGTTTAC
>DMYZ01000089.1:0-1180 GCA_003483565.1 Prevotella sp. | reverse complement strand
GGTTCCAGAACAACTTGCAACTGGAGATCACGAGTCTCATTAGAAGTAGCAGGCGTTGCCAGGGTTGTATCAGCCAACAACCATCCTCTGTCTAAAGCCTTGTCTATATAAGAGTCACCAACAAGTCCAAAAGCATAATTGATTCCCGGTGAATAAACACCAGAATGGTGAGTCTGCCCAAAGACATTACCAATGTTAGGCATAAAACCTGGTAACGACTGAGCATATTCGTCACGGTAGCTAATGCTGACATTACGCACCATCATCAGTACACGCGCTGTAGCTTGCGCGACCTTATACCATGTCTGATTCTCCAATGGATCTTTTGGAGTGACAAGGACCTTTATCTTTATTAGCGAATCAGAATTATTCTTTATCCTAATCTTATTTTTGCCAACTTTGCTATATTTGAGTTTGAAACTCTTGCCATCTGCAGTCTTCGCCGAGACAACAACCCTTCGGGTATTCTTACCATGATTAAGCAGTAAAGTTGTATCCGGGCGAAGAGTAATTTCCTTCTCAAAACTGCGCTTATTCTTTGGCAAAGAATTCTTTTGTTCGGCAGCCTTTCTACTCGCCAACAAAGCCTTTACAGCTGCATCAGGATCCTTTCCTGCAGCAATAGCAGCTTTTCTCACTTTCTCCTCTTCTTCTCGTTGGCTGTGCTGTTCAGCGGCTCTTTTCCGCCTTTCATTTTCTTTCTGTTGTTTTCTCCGATCATAATCCATCTGAGAGGTCTGTCTGTCAAATTTCTCATTAGCTTTCTTGAGAAAGGGAATATGATTATAAAGTGCCAGCAGGTTAAAAGAGCCATTGATATTGTAATTACGATCAGTAGTAATAGAGTTTCCCGCCGTTGTGCTGTCTTCAAGTTCAGGGCCTCTCACCCAGGTATAAACAGAACTATAAGTTCCATTCAGATTAACCCAGTCTAGAGTTGGTATCAAATTAATCGGAGGTTGATATGACAAGGTAAAGTTTTGCTGATAGTCAAGTGGCGTTCCCATGTGTTTGATGCTCTGCCATACAGAGTCCTTCCAGGCCTGATAATGCTCAGCATAAAGATTTTTGTTGACAGGAGTATAGGGTTCTTCTATTTCAGCATTAGTAGCACTCTCAACGTTAACATGAAGGTTATTTGTAAAATCCCAGCGCAAGGAAAAATCTCTGTTCCCCAGGA
>DMYZ01000115.1 GCA_003483565.1 Prevotella sp. | reverse complement strand
GCCTGTGCCATCTGACTGCGGCAACTGTTTCCCGTACATAATATTAAGACTCTCATATATCCCTACAATATGATATTATACAAGAAACCCAACAATATGATAAATAACGTTATGGTGCCGAAGTAAATACCTATAAGACGCCATGTCATTACTTTCTTAAGAAGAGTTGCCTCCGGCAATGACAGACCCACGACAGCCATCATGAAAGCAAGAGCAGTACCTATAGGTACACCTTTAGCCACAAAGACTTCAATGACCGGTACGATACCTGCAGCATTTGCATACATAGGAACGGCAAGCACAACAGACAATGGCACAGCAAACCAACTGCTTCTGGACATATATTCCTGGAAAAATCCTTCAGGAACATAACCATGGATAGCACCACCGACTGCGATACCGATAAGAACGTATATAAGCACACCCTTCACAATTCCCCATGAATCTTTCAGAATTGAAGGCAGACGGTCCATAAACTTTATTTTTTCTTTTTCCCATACAGCCGTCTCTGCATCCGAAGACCTCTGGATATTTTTCACCCAGTCACTCAGATATCGGTCTAGATGCATTTTTCCAAGCACAAAGCCTCCTACCATTCCTAATACCATACCACTGACAACATAGATTATCGTTATCTTTAGTCCAAATGTCCCGAGAAACATTGCCACAGCTACTTCATTCACAAGAGGCGACGTAATAAGGAAAGCAAAGGTTACACCAAGAGGTATCCCTCCCTTCACGAAACCAATAAACAATGGTACCGATGAACAGGAACAAAAGGGAGTAGCTGCTCCAAAAAGAGAGGCAAAGAAATACTGGAACCCGTAAAGCTTATGGGTAGTGAGATAAGTTCGTAAACGGTCGATAGGAAAATAAGCATTAATAACCCCCATTATGGAACTTATCAGAAACAAGAGTATCAGTATCTTCGTCGTATCATAAAAGAAGAAGTCGACAGCCGAACCGAGCCGTGACTGTGCACTCAGTCCTAACAAACTATATGCCAGCCAATCAGCTAATTGTTGTAACATAATATTTGAACTCTACAGATAAAATATATATGCGTAATATAAACCCACTAAAATAAACAGAACTGCGACAATTCTATTAAACCATTTCTGAAAGATCTTCATACGGTTATAAAACTTGCCGACTCCGGCCATGCTATAAGCTATCATCCAGGCTACAAGTATCACAGGAAGTCCCGTGCCAAAAGCAAAGACAACCGGCAACAGATATCCGCCGGCAGCATGAGCAGACATCGGTATCAGCATTCCAAAATAAAGTATACCGCTCGTGGGACAGAAAGCCATTGCAAAAAGCATACCCAGAAACATACTTCCCAGAATCCCCTTCCCTTTCAACTTATCAGAACCTATATTTCCAGAAAAACCAAATTTTGGAAGTTGCAGTTTATCACCAAACAACATAAACAGGCCAATGAGAATCATAATCGGAGCCATTAATATTTCTCCCCACTGGCTCACCTCTTTCTGGATGGAAAACATATCAGCACCACTCCTGAGTATATAAATTAATACAGCCCCAAGTAACGAATAAGCAAAAATACGCCCTAATGTATAAAGAAGACCGTTCCAGAAAACATGTTGTCTGCTCTCTATATCCCGTCCTATAAAACCGACAGCTGTTATATTGGTTGCCAGCGGACAAGGACTGACAGCTGTAAGCAACCCCAGAAGAAAAGCTGTAAGAATCGGAATGTTGCTATTGTCCAGTATATGTTGTAAAAAATCCATCATAAACAGTGGCTATTTAAGTAGCTGGTTGATCTTACTTTTCAATCCGTCCTTAAAAACCGGAGTATTCGTACGGGCATTTTCAAAACCGAAACGAGTCATATCATTGCGAACCTCTTTGCCGTTTTGCCATCTGTTCACATATAAAGACGACCAGGTTACATGGTATTTATCAGCTACCTTCTCTCCTTCCGGGGTTGAGATATCTATTTCCTTAAATTTTAACGCTCCGCTTTTCATCTGAGCCGGGAAATCTTTACTTACCACTTCCTTTGAATACGTCCCAATAGCGATACAAGTAGGGCAACGCTGCTTACCATGAAAATACAAGACTTCGACCGTTGTTTTTGCCGGTTTTGCAACTCTTTTTGTTTGTGCATTCATACTTGCAAAACAAATCAAAGACAATAAGGACATTAAAAAGACATGTTTCATACTTATTGATTTTTTGTTAAAAGATCTCTTACTTCACTCTCGGATATTCTCCCTTTGGCTACAACCTTGTCATTGATCACCAGGGCAGGAAGTGACATCACGTTATATGCCATGATTTTTTCCAAATCTTCTTCCTTTACCAACACAGCATCTATATCCATGTCTTTTACCACTCTCTCTACAGTTGAATACAGTGCCTTGCAACTACTGCAGCCTGTGCCTAAAATTTTAATTTCCATTTTTTTATATTTATTATTTAACACTCCACATTATCAGAAATCGTAATTCGCAAAACGACATCCATATCAAAAAGATACTATCTTTCATTTTCTTTTTTACAAATTTATTAGTTTATATCTTCACAAAGATCGTTGGCAGAGAACAGCGCTTTACTACTACTTATTCTCTTTTCAAAACCTTCTTCAATATATTGTTCGCAAATATACGAATAATATTTTGTTCATACAATTTTTTTGGCAACAATTTATTTATATCCTTTTATTTTCTTCCGGCATGGACTCCTTTACCTATATATAAACATGATAAAACAGATCTAGTTACAAACATTATAAAGGCATCTTACAACTTTTGGCAAGTGCCAAATATATAAATGGCAAATGCCGAATATATATTTGGCACTTGCCAAAAGTTACGGGAGATGACCTTAAGACACCTCGTTACTATGCTTTTCGGACTTAAAAAATATCTCTTTAAGACTATAAAAGATGACTTTTATAGTCTGTTACCAGGTATAAAATAAACATAGGCATGCCCGATCTGGCTGCGATCGAGTTCATCGGACTCAAACAACTGTTTAAGGACCTGACCGGCTTTATAGCGGCTCAGACCAAAATGGAGAGTCAGCGAAGATATGGTTACTATTCGATCCTTGCCCAACAGCTGTTTTATGTCAGCATGAAGTTCATGATCAGAAAATTCATGCTTGTCAACAGCATACTGCCACCGCTCAAAATGGCTGATACTCTGCCCTACTTCTTTTTCAAACTCCTTGGTTGGCTGCATCTTCAATCCTTCATATTCAATGTCATCGGCAGGAATACGGTCACCTTCATGATATATATTTGTTGTCCATGTGCCGTCAGCCTGCAAATGCTTCTTAAGACGGATACGCACACGTATGCTCATCATATTGCCAACTGCCACAATAGCACCCTGACTTAATTGTTCTACAGAATATTTCTTGATTGACTCTATAGCTGCAAGAAGTTCTGGTTTCCCGCACCAGCCTTTATGGCTAATGCCGTCAACGAAATCATCTGCATTTACATGCTGGAGGGCTACCAGCTCAGGATGATAGCTATTTTTACCATCTGCATCCGGATGGGGATTTTTATTTTCACAATAATGAATAGCCGGTCCTTCTTTTTTCGACATAGTATTTCATTTTTTAAATCTGCAAATTTTATAACTTTCCTTTGTTTACACAAGACAGGATGCACCTGTCTCTTCCATGAGACACAAATAATAAGGGGCATTTAGCAAGATCTGCTAAATGCCCCCCGATATTGGGTTAAAAACTTTATTCAAACGGATTCTCTGTCGGATAAGGCAGATTCTTCGGCTGGTTATATGCGATATCCTTGATGCCCAAATACTTAAAGAGCTCAAAGAGAGACTTGCCTACATGAGAGAAAGCTACGGCACCATGGTGAGGATACCTCTTCTCGATAAGGACATGACGATAGAAACGGCCCATCTCCGGAATAGCGAATATACCGATACCTCCAAAGGAGCGTGTAGGTACATCGAGAACTTCACCTTCTGCAATATATGAGCGCAGATTACCTTCTGAGTCACACTGCAGGCGATAGAACGTTATCTCGCTGGCAGCAATATCACCCTCAAGAGTTCCACGGGTAAAATCAGGTTTGCCACCATTCTCCAGCAGACGGTTCTGGATAAGCTGGTACTTCACGGCACGATTAGCACAAAGCTTACATTCAGGAGTATTACCACAATGGAAGCCCATAAAGGTATCCGAAAGTTTATAGTCATACTTCCCTACAATGTCCTCGTCGTAAATATACTTAGGTACAGAGTTGTTTATGTCAAGCAGTGTCACGGTATCACCGGAAACACACATGCCGATATATTCAGAGAGTGCCCCATAGATATCCACCTCACAGGAAACAGGTATGCCACGACTTACCAGGCGGGAATTGACGTAACAAGGTTCAAAACCAAACTGCTGCGGGAATGCAGGCCAGCACTTGTCGGCAAAAGCAACATACTCGCGGGAGCCTTTGTGAGCCTCAGCCCAGTCTAACAAAGTTACCTCAAACTGTGCCAGGCGCTCGTTAAGCTCAGGATAATACTTTCCTTCACCCATTTCATCAGCCATCTCTTTACAGATACCGGCAATACGCTTGTCACCCTTATGCGCCCTGTAAGAAACGAGAAGGTCCAGTTCTGAGTTTTCTTCGATTTCGACACCTAGTTCATAAAGTCCCTTTATAGGGGCATTACAGGCAAAGAAGTCCTGAGGACGAGGGCCGAAAGATATAATCTTCAATCCTTTCAGACCGATGATGGCACGGGCTACAGGAACAAAATCTGCAATCATCTTGGCAATATCTTCAGCTGTTCCGACAGGATAAGAAGGGATATAACCCTTCAAATGGCGCATACCCAAATTATAAGAGCAGTTAAGCATGCCACAATAAGCATCGCCACGGCCATTAATCATGTCACCGTCACCTTCTGCTGCAGAAACAAACATACAAGGACCATCAAACTTCTCAGCAATAAGGGTCTCCGGAGTCTCAGGCCCAAAATTACCCAAGAAGACGACAACAGCATTGCAGCCCTGTGACTTCACATCAACAAGAGCTTTCTCCATATCCTGTTCATTCTCTACAGTTGTCTGGCATTCATAAATCTTACCTTTATAGGTTTTGACTATGTTCTCGCGTCTCTTAGTCGACAAAGCTATAGGGAAACAATCACGACTGACGGCGATGATGCCGAGTTTTACTTGAGGAATGTTTTTACTAATCATAATATTATTATTATAGTTATTGTTATTAAATTGTTATTACTGCAAAGATAAAAATAAATTTTAATCCTTACAGCCATTACCACATGATTTATTTTATCTGATGTATCAGAAACGTTCTTTTTCGTTTCATAACGCTATAATCACGATAAGATGAGTTCATGCGCTTTACAGAATCTACAACTTCATATTCACATACTGATAATAAGTCTGGGCTCTTTTGACAAGTTCAGGGTGGAGCCGTGATACAGGACTTTCGATACGCCCGTCCTTTGACATCGCTCCTATCTCATACTGTCTGATCTGGCGGACCGGAGAAAGTACCGTAAGAATGTTTCCTTCATAATATCCAAGATCCTGATAAGTAGCCATAAAAGCACGAGGATAAAAGTTTTTGGCAAGAACATCCTGCCCGGCAAAGTGAACTTTGCTGTTGAGATGAAGTAATGACATAACGGTCGGCATCACATCAATCTGCGAACAGAGAGTTCTGACATATTCCGGATGAATATGACGAGGACTGTACACGATGCAAGGTATATGGTACTTGTCTACAGGAATAGAAGTCTTGCCGGCACTCGAGGCACAGTGATCGG